>DASTTC010000522.1:0-3254 GCA_035760345.1 Burkholderiales bacterium
TTCACCTGCTGCATGGCCTGGTTGCCGGTGAGCGCGCCGAGCGAGTTCACGAACGGCAAGTCGTTGCACTTGTGCCACAGCTTCTCGGCGCCGAGCTTGGCCAGCGTGTGCTCGATCTTGACGCTGCCGCGCAGCCGCACCACGTCTGCGGCACTGTAGCCGCGCTTGAGTCCCTTCCAGCGCGGGTTCTCGGCCCAGTCTTTTTCCAGCGCGGCAACTTCCAGATCTCGCTTGTGCATGGCGTTACTTCTCCGGTGTGGTTGAGCCTCTCCGGACAATAGCCAAGCGGATGCGGCGCAGCAATACTCTTGTGACGAGAACTTAAGATACAGTTAAACAAGGTATTACAATGGCTTAGGCCACCATCATTTCACGATGCGGATGCAAGTTTCAGTTTCGTGCTGCTATGCAAAAACTCAGGTCTGAACCAGCCTTCGATGCCGGTTGACGCCCATCAGGATGCCGATGCCCAGGAACAGCGTCGCCATCGCCGTGCCGCCGTAAGAGATGAAGGGCAGCGGTACGCCCACCACCGGCAGGATGCCGGAGACCATGCCCATATTGACGAACGCATAGGTGAAAAAGACCAGCGTGATGGCGCCGGCCAGCAGCCGCGCGAATAACGTCGCCGCCTGCGCGGCGATGGCCAGCCCGCGCGCGATGAGCAGCGCGTAGAGCGCGAGCAGCACGATGTTGCCCAGCAGCCCGAACTCCTCGGAGTACACGGCGAAGATGAAGTCGGTATGGCGCTCCGGGATGAACTCGAGGTGCGTCTGCGACCCGTTCAGCCAGCCTTTGCCGGCGAGCCCGCCCGAGCCCACGGCGATGGTGGACTGGATGGTGTGATATCCCGCGCCGAGCGGGTCCTGCGACGGATCGAGCAGGGTCAGGATGCGGCGGCGCTGGTACTCGTGCAGCAGGCCCCACAGCGGCACCGCGCTCGCGAGCGCGAGCACGCCCAGGCTGGCAAGTACCTTCCAGCCGATGCCGGCGAAGAAGATGACGTAAAAGCCCGCCGCGGCGACCAGCGTCGCCGTCCCCAGGTCGGGTTGGCGCAGGATCAACGCCACCGGCAGCGCGAGCAGCAGCCCGGCGGCGGCGAAATCGCGCAGCCGGATGGCGCCCTCCCGGCGATGGAAGTACCACGCCAGCATCATCGGCGCGGCGATCTTCATCATCTCCGAAGGCTGGAAGCGCAAGATGCCCAGGTTGAGCCAGCGCCGCGCGCCGCTCACCACATCGCCGCCCAGCGCCACGGCCACCAGCAGCGCCAGCCCGGCGGCATAGGCCGGCAGCGCGAGCCGCGCGAGCCTCTGCGGCGACACTTGCGCCACCGCCCACATGGCCGCGAGCGCCACCGCGAGGTTGGCCAGTTGGGTCGCTACCCGCGTGGCGTTCCCATAGCTCGCGGAATACAACACGGCGAGCCCGAGCATGCTCAGCGCCAGCGCGATGGCGAGCAGCGGGGGATCGATGCCCTCCGCGATCCGCGCGCGCAGGCGCCGCACGGGATAGCCGGCGATCTCCATCAGTCGCTCTGCGCGTCGGCGCTCACCGCGACCTCGGGCGTCGGCCGGCGCGGCTCGCGCGGCAGCTTTCCCAGCAGGAAGTAATCGAGCACGGTGCGCGCAATGGGCGCGGCGGTTCGCGCGCCGAAGCCGCCGTTTTCCACCAGCACGGCCAGCGCGATCTTCGGACCCTCGAGTGGCGCGAACGCGATGTATAGCGAATGGTCGCGCAGGCGCTCGGCGACCTTGTCCTCCTCGTACTTCTCGCCCGCCTTCATCGCCACCACCTGCGCGGTGCCGGTCTTGCCGCCGCTCGTGTACTGCGCGCCGGCGAACGCCCACCGGGCGGTGCCCTCGAGGGTCACGCCCGCCATCGCCTTTTTGACGAAGGCAACGTGTTCGGGTTTGAGCTGCAGCTGGCGCGTGAGCTGCGGCTCGAGGTAGCGGCGCCCGCCGGTGCGCGGGTTGTCCACGTGCGACACCAGGCGCGGGCGGAACATGGCGCCATTGTTGGCGAGCGTGGCGAGTGCCTGCGTGAGCTGCAGCGGGGTATAGGCGTTATAGCCCTGGCCGATGCCGATCGAGATGGTTTCGCCCGCATACCACTTCTGCAGCTCGGGACGCGAGAAGCGGGCGCGCTTCCACTCGGGCGAGGGCAGCACCCCCGCCGCCTCGCCCTCCAGATCGATGCCGGTGCGCGCGCCGAAGCCGAAGCGCTTCATGAAGCTGGCGATGGCGTCGATGCCGAGGTCGTTGGCGAGCATGTAGTAGTAAACGTCGGACGACACCACGATCGACTTGTGCAGGTCCACCGTACCGTGCCCGCCGCGTTTGGAGTCGCGAAAGCGCCGGTCGCCGAACACGAAGTAGCCGGGGTCGCTGATGGTGCTTTGCGGCGTGCGCTTGCCGAGCTCGAGCGCCGCCAGCGCCATGAACGGCTTGAACGTCGAGCCCGGCGGATACAGCCCGGCGAGGGCGCGGTTGTTGAGCGGCCGGTCGGGCGAATTCATGAGCGCCTCCCAGCCCTGCGGGTCGATGCCGTCGACGAACAGATTCGGGTCGTAGCCCGGCTTGGACACGAACGCGAGTACGCCGCCGGTGGCGGGCTCGATGGCGACCAGCGCGCCGCGGCGCTCTCCGAACGCGCGCTCGGCGAGCTCCTGCAGCCGGATGTCGAGCGTCAGGCCGATGTTGTTGCCGGACTGCGCCGGCGTGCGCGACAGCGAGCGGATGCCGCGGCCGGCAGCGTCGATCTCGACGCGCTCGACGCCGGTGATGCCGTGGAGCTCCTCCTGGTAGCTCGCCTCGATGCCGGCTCTGCCGATGTAGTCGGTGCCGCGGTAGTTGGCCGCGACGTCGATCTCCTCCAGCCGCTCGAGGTCGCCCGTGGTGATGCGCCCGATGTAGCCGAGGACGTGCGAGGCGGTCTCGCCGTAAGGGTACTGGCGGAACAGCCGCGCCTTGATGTCCACGCCGATGAAGCGCCAGCGGTTGGCGGCAATGCGCGCCACTTCCTCGTCGGTGAGGCGCGTGCGGATCGGCAGGCTCTCGGCGTTGCGCGTCTCCTGCAGCAGCTTCCTGAAGCGCGCGCGGTCGCGCGGCTGGATGTCGACGAAGGCGGCAAGCTCCGCGATGGTGGCCTCCAGGTCGCGCACCTGCGCCGGGAAGATCTCCAGCGTATAGGCGAGGTAGTTGCGCGCCAGCACTTCGCCGTTGCGATCGAGCACCAGGCCGCGGTCGGGCGGC
>DASTTC010000523.1:0-2813 GCA_035760345.1 Burkholderiales bacterium
GCAGTCTGATGCGCAGCAGGAGGACGGGCTGATGCGCAGCAGGAGGACGGGCTGATGCGCAGCAGGAGGACGGGCTGATGCGGAGCAGGAGGACGGGCTGATGGACCGGGTGGCGCGCGAACGCCTGAAGTGGAAATGCCGGCGCGGGCTGCTGGAGCTCGACCTGGTGCTGGAAAAATACCTGCGCAAGAATCCGTCGGACGCCGAGCTGGTCGCTTTGCTCGACCTGCCGGACAATGATTTGTGGGACATCGTCAGCGGCCGCAGCGAGCGCTACGATGGAAAATTCAGGGACATCGTCGCGCGATTGCGCGCCAGCTAAGCGAGGAAACCCGGCATGGAAAAGAAAGCGACGCTTACCCTGCACGACGGGCGCAACATCGATTTTCCGGTGCTCTCCGGCAGCATCGGCCCGGACGTGGTCGACATCCGCACGCTGTACGGCAAGACCGGGGTGTTCACCTACGACCCGGGCTTCCTGTCCACGGCGAGTTGCAATTCGACCATCACCTACATCGACGGCGACGCGGGGGTGCTGCTGTACCGTGGCTATCCCATCGAGCAGCTGGCGCAGCACTGCGACTTCCTCGAGGTGTGCTACCTGCTGCTGAACGGCGAGCTGCCCGGGCCGAAGCAGAAAGCGGAGTTCGACGACATCGTCACGCGCCACACCATGGTGCACGACCAGCTGTCGCGCTTCTTCAACGGCTTTCGGCGCGACGCGCACCCGATGGCGGTGCTGGTGGGCGTGGTCGGGGCGCTGTCGGCGTTCTACCACGACGCGCTGGACATCAGCGACCCGCAGCACCGCACCATCTCGGCGTTCCGCCTCATCGCCAAGCTGCCGACGATCGTCGCCATGGCCTACAAGTACAACACCGGGCAGCCCTTCATGTACCCGAAGAACGACCTGTCGTACACGGCGAACTTCCTGCGCATGATGTTCGGCACGCCGTGCGAGGAGTACAAGCCCAATGACGTGCTGGTGCGCGCGCTCGATCGCATCTTCATCCTGCACGCCGACCACGAGCAGAACGCCTCGACCTCGACCGTGCGGCTGTCGGGCTCGTCCGGGGCGAACCCGTTCGCCTGCATCGCCGCGGGCATCGCCTGCCTGTGGGGCCCCGCGCACGGCGGCGCCAATGAGGCCTGCCTGCAGATGCTGGAGGAGATCGGCGACGTCTCCAAGATCGGCGAGTTCATCTCGAAGGTGAAGGACAAGAACTCGGGCGTGCGGCTGATGGGATTTGGCGACCGCGTGTACAAGAACCACGACCCGCGCGCGAAACTGATGCGCGAGACCTGCCACGAGGTGCTGAACGAGCTTGGATTGCACAACGACCGGCTGTTCAAGCTCGCCCTGGCGCTGGAAAAGATCGCCCTCGAGGATACCTACTTCGTCGAGCGCAAGCTCTACCCCAACGTCGACTTCTATTCCGGCATCGTGCAGCGTGCGCTCGGCATCCCGGTGTCCATGTTCACCTGCATCTTTTCGCTGGCGCGCACCGTGGGCTGGATCGCGCAGTGGCAGGAGATGATCGCCGACCCGGAGTACAAGATCGGCCGCCCGCGCCAGTTGTACAAGGGCGCGCCGCGGCGCGAGGTGGTGCCGCTGTCGCGCAGGTGAGGCCGTCATGATGAAGGAATTCCTCGGCAACTCGCACCTTTTCGGCGGCAACGCGCCCTTCGTCGAGCAGCTCTACGAGCAGTGGCTGGAGGATCCGCAGTCGGTGGCGGCACAGTGGCGCGAGTACTTCGAGCGGCTGCAGCGGCTGCCCGGTACAGGTGCCGCAGTCAACGATGTGGCGCATGCGCCCATTGTGGAAGCCTTCGCGCAGCGCGCGAAGGCGGGCGTGCCGCGCGGGTCGGCCGGCCCTGCGCCCGACCGCAAGCAGGTCTCGGTGATCCAGTTGGTGGCGGAGTATCGCTTTCGCGGCAGCCTGCTGGCGGATCTCGATCCCCTGAAGCGCCTGCCCAAGCCGCACATCGTCGAGCTCGAGCCCGGCTATTACGATCTGGGCGACGCCGACCTCGACACCCCGTTCAACACCGGCACCTACATGGGCGCGGAGCAGGCGACGCTGCGCGAGATCATCCAGCACCTGCGCGACACCTACTGCGGCACGCTCGGCGTGGAGTACATGTACCTGTCGAGCCGCGCCGAGAAGCGCTGGATCCAGGAGCGGCTGGAACCGATCCGTTCGCGGCCGAGCTTCTCGGCCGACGAGAAAAAGCACATCCTCGAGCGCCTCACCGCGGCCGAGGGGCTGGAGCGTTTCCTGCACACGCGCTATGTCGGGCAAAAACGCTTCTCGCTGGAAGGCGGGGAGACCCTGATTCCGGTGCTCGACCACCTGCTGCAGCGGGCGGGAGCGGGCGGCGTGCAGGAGTTGGTGATCGGCATGGCGCACCGTGGGCGGCTCAATGTGCTCGTGAACACGCTGGGCAAGATGCCCAAGGGACTGTTCCGGGAGTTCGAGGGCGAGCACGACCATTCGGCGCTCGCCGGCGACGTCAAGTACCACCAGGGTTTCTCCTCGGACATCAACACGCCGGGCGGGCCGATGCATCTGACGCTCGCGTTCAATCCCTCGCACCTGGAGATCGTCAACCCGGTGGTGGAGGGCTCGGTACGCGCGCGCCAGCACCGGCGCAAGGACCGCGACGGCTCGCAGGTGCTGCCGGTGCTGATCCACGGCGATGCCGCGGTGGCCGGGCAGGGCGTGGTGATGGAGACGCTGAACCTGTCGCAGACGCGCGGCTACGGCACCGGCGGCACGGTGCACATCGTCATCAACAACCAGATCGGCTTC
>DASTTC010000524.1:0-3858 GCA_035760345.1 Burkholderiales bacterium
GCGCCCGGCGCCGCGCTGGCCGTCGGGCTTCGTGTAGACCGTCTTCGCGTGGATGACGGCGACCTCGCCGAGGATGCGGATGTTGACGTCGCGCGGCTCGAGGCCCTTGACGGCCTGCGGCCGGATGACCTGCGCGAGGAAACCGGCGCGGTCGACGAGCGTGCCGTCGGGGTTGGTGTTGAGGAAATCGTCCGACAGATGCTGGTCGAACCAGGCGGCGTCGCTGTTCTGCACTGAGTCGACGTAGCCCTTGTTCAACTGCTCGAGAATCTCCAAGTCGGTCTTCGCTTGCACGCGGGTCTCCTTCGGCTTGCGGCACAGAATCTGTATCGGGCGGGTTCGGCCCTCCTCGATGTTGCGCGCCGCGTTACGCGTCTTCTCCAAGGCGGTCTCGCCCATGAGCAGGTGCGTGCCGAGCGGCGGCAAGGCGCCTTTCTCGGCCCTTTCGATCGCCATCCTGTAGCCGGCGACGTACTTGGTGCCCGTGTCCTCAATGACGATGTCAACGAACCCGGATTCTTCAAGAAACTTGCGCGTCTCCTCCGGCGTGACCAGGTAGGCGCCGGTGCCATCGGCCGACCAGGGCACGGGATAGTGCGGATTGCCTTTCGTTCCCAGGCCGTGCTCGGTGAGCGCGAAGAAGGCGCCGGGCTTGAGCACCCGGCGGGCTTGCGCGAAGAATCCCGCGCGGTCGGCGACGTTCATGGTGACGTGCTGCGTGTAGGCGCCGTCGAAGTGGGCGTCGGGATACGGCAGGTGCTGGCCGTCGCCTTGCTCGATTTCCACCTGCGACTGCATTCGCAGCAGCGCCGTCAGCTTGTTGGCGGCTTCGACGAACGGCGGGGTGATGTCGAGGCCGCTCACTCTGCATTGAAACCGCTTCGCGAGGTAACGCGCCGGGCCGCCCAGCCCGCAGCCGATGTCGAGAATGTGCTGGCCGGCCGCGATCGGCAGCCGGTCCGCGAGCTCCACGGTCGCGGGCAGGCCGCGGGCGTGAAAATGGTCGACCGGCGCCAGGTCTTCGACCGTGAGGCCCTCGAGGGGCTTCGACATCTTGTGCAGAGCCGAAACGATCAGGCCGTAGACGTCGCCTTTGCCCCAGTGGTCAGCGATTGCTGTGGGCATATTCCTACCGGGACCGTATCAGCTCGACCGGCTTGCCGTGCGGCGTGGCGCGCGCGGCGGCGTCCCAGTCCTGCACGCGCCGCTCCATCTCCTGCTCCGGTACGATTCTCTTTTCGGCGACGAGCTTTTCGAGCGCGGCGAGCCAGTGTTCGTAGTAGCGGCTGCCATCGTCCGCCGCGCCGCGCGCGGCGAGCTCGGCGGCGAGGGCGTCCGCCCACTCGCGCCAGGTGAATACTCCGGCCGCATGCAAGGACACGGTCATGGCGAAGGCTTGCGCCTCCCACGGCGCCTTGAACACCGGCCCCGCATCGTCGCGCGGCAGCGCGGGCAAGGTGCCCAGATCGAGCTCAGCCGGGATCGAGGTGGTCATCCCAGAGATCGACGAAGACGCTGTCGCACGCGGCGGCCCCGGGCCCCCACAGCTCGCGCGCGCTGAAGCGCACGCTGTAGCAATGCTGCGGCTTGCGGTCGCGGCTCATGGCGTGGGTATCGGCGAAGATGAACACGCCGTGGTCGCGCTCGATCGTCCCGCGCCGGCCGCGCGCGTAGCGCGGCAGCCGCGTGTGGCCCGCGGGATGGAGGTTGCGGGTGACGACGGGCTCGCCGGCCCTGAAGCGCGGCGCCACGTCCGCGTCGAGCCGCGCCGCGCGGCGGTTGCGCAGGAACGGCGCTACGTCGGCAACGTGCATTGCGCGCGCCGTGTCCGCTTTCGCTTCGGGGCGTCCGGCCTGCAGTTCTTTCGCGCTCACCAGCCCCTGGTCCACGAGCAGCTTCTCCAACCCGAAGAGCCAGTGCTCGTAGTAGGTCGTGGCGAGGTAGTCGGCGGCCGGCATCTGCTCGCGCGCGTGGCGGCCCATGTCGATGTTCCACTTGCCATGGAAGCCCGACGCGAGGTTGAGGGCGAACACGCGCGCCTCCCACCGCGAGTGGAACACGGGCTCGCCCTTCTCGATCTCGACCGGCCCGAAGCCGTGCATGCCGCCCAGGTCGTGCGCGCCATTCATCGGCGCACCTGCGCCACGCCGATCATCGCGTCGCGCGTGACGATCTGCGCCAGCTGCTCCTCGCTCCAGCCCTCGGTGCCCGCGGGGCGCTCGGGCAGCACCAGGTAGCGCAGCTCGGCGGTCGAGTCCCATACGCGCACTTCCTCGTCCGGCGCGGGTTCGCTCCCCAGTTCCTTCAGCACGCCGCGCGGGTCGATCACGGCGCGCGCGCGGTACGGCGCGGACTTGTACCAGACGGGCGGCAGGCCGAGCACCGGCCACGGATAGCAGGAGCACAGGGTGCACACCACCACGTTGCGGACCTTGGGCGTGTTCTCGAGCACCACCATGTCCTCGCCCTGGCGGCCGATGAAGCCGAACTCCGCGATCGCGGCGGTGGCGTCCGCGAGCAGGCGCGCCTTGTAGGCGGGATCGGTCCACGCGCGCGCCACGATGCGCGCGCCGTTGCGCGGCCCGATTTTCGTCTCGTAGGTGTCGATCAGCTCGTCGAGCGCCTGCGGATCCACCAGCCCCTTCTCGGTGAGCAGCGACTCCAGGGCCTTCACGCGCAGCGCCGGGCCGGAGAGCGGGCGGTCGTGCTCGTCGTCGTGATGCGGATGATCGCCCATTCACGCCACCACATTGCCGGCAAGAAACAGGATGCCGATGGCGCCCACCACGGCACCGAACTCGCCGTCGCCGAACGGCAGCTTGACCGCGGACACGCCCTAGCGGCCGACGACGATCAGGATCCCGGCAGCGACGGCGAGGATCGACATCACCGTGCCCAGCCCCGAGAAGCTCAAATTGAGCAGGGGTATCAGCCCGGTCAGGATGAGCCAGGCCGCGAGCAGCAGCAGCCCGAAATTCTTGATCAGCTTCATGCGTTGCCTCCCTCGGTTTGCCCGCGTCGGCTAGGCCGCGGCGCCTTCCCTCTTCTTCTGCTTGCCCTGTTGCCGCAACTGCTTCTTGATCTTCTGCTTTTTCCTGCGCGTGCTGAGGTTGCGTCCGGTCGATCGGCCCATGGTGCGAATCCCTTTCCTGGATGGGTGAAACAACCCGCATTCTCGCTTAGGATACCCCCGCTCGTCAGCCTTTCGGCTTTGCTCAAGGAGGTCCGCGCTTGGAAAAGATCAGGATCCAGTTCACTTTGTTCTCCGCGTTCTACTCGCCCCTCATCTCCGCGATGTCGGGCGGCTTCCTCAAGGCCGAAGGCCTCGACCCGGAGTGGTCGGTCTCGCCGCCGGGCGTCTCGGCGATCGCCGCGCTGAAGGACGGCTCGGCGCACGTCGTGCAGTCGGCGCTCAGCCAGGGGTTCGTGTCGCTCGACAAGGGCGAGGCGCCGGGCGTGGTGCACTTCGCGCAGGTGAACGAGATGGACGGGTTCTTCCTCACCGCGCGCCGGCCCGATCCCGCGTTCGCGTGGAACAAGCTCGAAGGCGCGGAGCTCGTCACCTTCAAGGGCGGCCAGCCGCACGCCATGTTCAAGTACGCCTGCCACCGGGCGGGCATCGACTACTCGAAGATCAAGCTCATCACACCCGGCGGTCCGGCCGACATCGACAAGGCGTTTCGCGAAGGTCAGGGGCAGTACGTGCACCAGCAAGGTCCCTTCCCCCAGCAGCTGCAGGCCGACGGCATCGGGCACGTCGTGGCGCAGGTCGGGCCGGTGATCGGGCCGTGCGGCTTCTCCAGCCTCGCCGCGACGCCCGCGTGGCTGAAGACGGATATGGCCAAGGCGTTCATCCGC
>DASTTC010000525.1:0-5297 GCA_035760345.1 Burkholderiales bacterium
CGGTCAGGACTTCGAGTGCGACTTCACGAAGTCGATCGCCTGCTGCACGGTGGTGATCTTCTCGGCTTCCTCGTCGGGAATTTCGGTCTCGAACTCCTCCTCGAGGGCCATCACCAGCTCCACCGTGTCGAGGGAGTCCGCGCCCAGGTCATCGACGAAGGACGACTCGTTCTTGATCTCCGACTCGTTCACTCCGAGCTGCTCGGCGATGATCTTCCTGACGCGTTGTTCGACGTTCTCCATGTTCTGCTCCTTCCCTGTTGGGGCCAAGCGGCGGCCCGGATTTTACCAAATCGCTGCCCGGTCCCTCAGACCATGTACATCCCGCCATTGACGTGCAGCACGCAGCCCGTGACGTAGCCCGCCGCCGGCGAGGCCAGGTAGCCCACCGCGGCTGCCACCTCGTCCACGGTTCCGAGACGACCGAGCGGAATCTGCGTCAGTAGCGCGCTGCGTTGCACCTCGGCGAGCGTGCGCGTCATGTCGGTGTCGATAAAGCCGGGCGCAACGCAGTTGACCGTGATGCCCCGGCTACCCAGTTCCCGCGCAAGGGACTTGGTCATGCCGACGACGCCCGCCTTGGCCGCGGCGTAGTTGGCTTGTCCCGCATTGCCCGAGGCGCCCACCACCGAAGTGATGCTGATGATGCGCCCCCAGCGCGCCTTCATCATGCCGCGCATGACTCCGCGCGAAAGCTGGAACACCGCCTTCAGGTTGGTGTCGAGCACTTCGTCCCACTCGGCGTCCTTCATGCGCAGCGCGAGATTGTCTCGGGTAATGCCCGCGTTGTTGACGAGTATCGACACGTCACTCACGTCCTTCAACAGCGCCTCGATCTGCGTCGCGTCGCGTACGTCGAGCACGCGGCCCGAACCCGCGCCTCCTGCCTCGGTCAGCGCCCGACCCACATCAGCAGCGCCGGCTTCGGACGTCGACGTGCCGACGACCATGGCGCCTGAACGTGCCAGTTCAAGTGCAATCGCGCGTCCGATGCCGCGTGAAGCGCCTGTCACCAGCGCAATCTTGCCTTTGAGCATCCCTAGGCTCCCTTCACCGCCGCGAGCGCCTGCTCCAGCGAGGCCTTGTCGGCGGCCGCGAAACTCTGCAGCCCGCCCTCGATGCGCTTCACCATGCCGGCCAGGACCTTGCCGGGGCCGCATTCCACCACGTGCGTCACGCCCATCGCCCTCATCTTCTGGATGGTCTCCACCCAGCGTACCGGCGCGGCCGCCTGCCGCACCAGCGCATCCTTGAGCTGCGCAGGGTCCGATCGAATCTCGACGTCGACATTGTTGATCAGCGGGATCTCCGGGGCGCGCATCGCGACGCCGTCGAGGTAGCCACGCAGTTTGTCCGCCGCCGGCCGCATCAGGCTGGAATGGAACGGCGCGCTCACCGGCAGCAGCAGCGCGCGCTTTGCGCCCTTCGCCTTGCAGGCCTCCATGGCGCGCGCCACGGCCGCCTGGTGGCCGGCGATCACGATCTGGCCGGGTGCGTTGTAGTTCACCGCCTGCACCACTTCGCCTTGTGCCGCCTCCGAGCAAGCAGCACGCACCACCTCGTCATCCAGGTTGAGGATCGCTGCCATGGCACCCTGACCCTCGGGCACCGCCGCCTGCATCGCCTGGGCACGAAAGCGCACCAGGGGCAGGCAATCCCGGAACCGCAGCGCACCGGCAGCGACCAGCGCGGTGTACTCGCCCAGGCTGTGTCCGGCGACCACGGCAGGCTCGGGACCCCCGAGCGCGCGCCAGGCTCGATAGGCGGCAAAGCCCGCCGTGACCATGGCGGGCTGCGTGTTGAGGGTAAGGCCCAGGGCCTCGGCAGGGCCCTCGTCCAGCAGTTTCAGGAAGGCCTCGCCGAGAACTTCGCCTGCCAGGCGCCGCACCTCGTCGCCAGCCGGCCCTCCCGCATAGGCGCGCAGCATGCCGACCGACTGCGACCCCTGCCCCGGAAACACCATCGCCAGTTTCATATCGTCACATTGTCGCGAGTGTCGCGCCCCAGGTGAAACCGCCGCCTACGCCCTGCAACAGCACACGGTGACCGGGACGGATCTTTCCTGCCCGCACAAATTCGTCCAACGCCAGCGGTACCGACGCGGCCGAGGTATTGCCGTGATGATCCACCGTGACGACGAGGCGCTCCAGCGGCAAGCCAAGCTTGCGCGCGGTGGCCTCCAGTATGCGTACGTTGGCCTGATGGGGAATGAGCCAGTCGATATCCGACAGCTGCATGCCGGCCGCCGCCACGGTCTCCCTCGCTACCTCGTCGAGCACCTTCACCGCAAACTTGAAAACCTGGCTGCCCTGCATCTGCAGGTAGGGCGAGCCGACAATGCGACCGCCACTGATATTGCCCGGCACGCAAAGAATGTCGGCATGGCTGCCGTCGGCGCGCAGGACCGAGGCATGCAGACCGGGCTGCTCGGCGCTCGCCAGCACCACGGCGCCGGCGCCGTCGCCGAACAGCACGCAGGTCCCGCGGTCGTTCCAGTCCATGATGCGCGAGAACACTTCGGCGCCGACCACCAGCGCGCGCTTGTGGCGCCCGGCGCGAATGAAATTGTCCGCCGTTGCCAGCGCATAGATGAACCCGCTGCAAACGGCTTGCACGTCGAAGGCCGGGCAGTTGCGAATGCCCAGCTTCGCCTGCAGCAGGCAGGCGGTGCTGGGAAAAACGAAATCCGGCGTCGACGTGGCCAGCACGATCAGGTCGATTTCCTCCGGTCTCATTGCGGCCGCGGCAAGGGCCGCCCGGCAGGCGTGCAGGGCGAGGTCGCTCGAGGTCTGGGTCTCCTCGGCGATATGTCGTTGCGCGATGCCGGTGCGCTCGCGGATCCACTCGTCGCTGGTGTCCAGGCGCGCCGCGAACTCCGCATTGGTGACGATGCGCGGGGGCAAGTAGCTTCCCGTGCCGACGATGCGCGAATGGATCATCCGGCCGCCGTGCGGACCGTGGGCGCGGCCGGCGGCAGCTGCGCCATGCGCTGCGTGATGCGCTCGATGACTTCATTGCGCACCCCTTCGGCAGCGCGCTCCAGCGCCTTGCCGAAGGCGAACGCGTCGGCCGACCCATGGCTCTTGATGACGATGCCCCGCAGGCCGAGCAGGCTGGCGCCGTTGTAGCGGCCGGGATCCATGCGCGAACGCAAGGCCTTGAGTACGGGCCGTGCCGCAATCGCGGACAACTTGCGCCAGAGGCTGCGCGAGAACTCCTGGCGCAGGAAGCCGACGATCATGGTGGCGACCCCCTCGGACGCCTTGAGCACCGAATTGCCGACGAAACCGTCGCAAACCACCACGTCCGTGGTGCCTTTGTAGATGTCGTCGCCTTCCACGTTGCCATGGAAATTGAGTCCGCTCGCGCGCAACAGGTCCGCCGCCACCTTGACCGTCTCGTTGCCCTTGATGTCCTCGATGCCGATGTTGAGCAACCCCACCGTGGGCCGTTCCTTGCGTTCCACGGCGGCCACCAGCATCGCCCCCATCACGCCGAACTGCATCAGCTGCTGCGGCGTGCAATCCACGTTGGCGCCGAGGTCCAGCACGTAGGTCCAGCCGCCGCGCATGTTGGGCAGCACCGTGGCGATCGCCGGCCGGTCGATGCCGGGCAGGGTCTTCAGCACGAATCGCGAAATGGCCATCAGCGCGCCCGTGTTCCCTGCGCTGACGCAGGCAGCCGCGTCGCCGCTTTTCACCAGGTTGACCGCGACGCGCATCGACGAATCCTTCTTGAGGCGCAAGGCCTGGGCTGGCGGCTCGTCCATGCCCACGACTTCGGCGGCATGCTGCACGCGCAACCTGGGCCCCGGCACTGCGCCCTGGGCACGCAGCGCCTGTTCAAGGGCGTCGCGCCTGCCTACCAGGATGATGCCAACGGCCGCGTTCTCGCGCTGGAACGCCAGCGCCGCCGGTACGGTGACCCGGGGACCGTGGTCGCCCCCCATGCAGTCGATGGCGATGGTGATTTCCATCGCGCCTGCGGCACGCGCGCCGCTCACCCGGGAATCGAACGCCGCGAATCGTTACTCGTCGCGTCCCTTGGCGACTTTCTTGCCGCGATAGTACCCACTGGGGCTGACATGATGCCGCAGGTGCACTTCGCCGGTGGTGGGCTCCACCGCCAGCGGCGGCTTGCCGATGAAATCGTGGGCGCGGTGCATGCCACGCCGGGAGGGGGATTTCTTGTTCTGCTGCACTGCCATGGTCAAACTCCTCTCAATGTCGAATTCTGCCGCGCATCAGGCCGCGCAGCCCTGCGAACGGCTTGCGCTGTTCCACCGGCGACGCCCCGCCTTGCGCCGGACAACTTTCATGCCGCGGCGCGTAAGGCAGCGCCAGCAGCAGTTCATCCTCTACCAGATCCCGCACCACCATGTCCTTCGCACCGACGATGCTGTCCGGCCCTTCCGCCACAAGCTGCTGCGCGTCGATCTCCGCCTGCGAGCGTGCGAGCCACAGCGTGGCCTCCTCCTGCACATTCACCGCCACAGCGCCGAGACAGCTTCTGCAGGTGAGGGCCAGCGTCGCCCAGACCTGCAGTTCGAGCCTGCTCCGTCCATGCGCGTCGCGCACACCGCGCAACTCGCATTCCACCGCGCCCGCATTGTCGTGCAGGAGTGCGCGCAAACGGGGAAAAGTTTCCACCGGCCATGCGCCGCGCATGCTGCGCCCGGCTGCTGCGAACTCGAAGCCGTCGATCACGGGAAACCGCGGCGGCCGGTGCGGCATAAAGGCGACGATGATATCATCGCTGAAAAAGACGTGTCAAAACAAAGTCATGCCTAACGATCGGTCATTGGTACTCGCCTCCACCTCGCGCTATCGCAAGGCACTCCTGCAGCGCCTGGGCTATGCGTTCGAATGCGTGGACCCCGCCTTCGAAGAATCTGCGGTGCCCGGCGAGGCGCCTGCCGCCGCCGCACTACGTCTGGCGGAATGCAAGGCGCGCGCCGTAGCGCCCCGCCACCCGCAAGCACTCATCATCGGCGCCGACCAGGTCGCGACTTGCGGGGCGCTGCGTCTGGACAAGCCCGGGACGCATGACAAGGCGGTGCAACAACTCACGGCGATGAGCGGGCGCACGGCCTGCTTCGACACGGCGCTCGCCGTGCTCGACGCGCGTGCCGGCACGCTACGCTCGCGCGTGGTGCCGACGAAGGTGCAATTTCGGGACCTCTCGCACGCGCAGATCGAGGCGTACCTGCGGCGCGAGCAGCCCTACGACTGCGCCGGCAGTGCCAAGGCCGAAGGTCTGGGCATCGCGCTCATCGCCCGCATCGAGAGCGACGACCC
>DASTTC010000526.1:0-7808 GCA_035760345.1 Burkholderiales bacterium
CCTGGGCGAACTGGTGCGCCACGCCATCACGTATTACGAGAAAGCCGTGGAAGGCACGGTGGGCCGGCTCATCTTCGATGCGCCCGAGTCCACCACCGTATACTGGACCGTGCTGCTGATCGCCACCGCTGCCGTGGCGACAGCAGTGGTGGTACGCGAGCACCGCCTTGGGCTGGCGCTGCGCGGCATCGGCTCGGACGAGGAGCGCGCGCAGACGCTCGGCGTGAACGCGCGACGCGCGAAGATCGCCGCCTTCGCGCTGTCGGCGTTCTTCGCCGGCGCGCTGGGCGCGGCCATGGCGGTGCGCTGGACCTACATCGACCCGCCGACGGTGTTCAATCCGTTCATCGGATTCCAGACGGTGCTCATCGCGATGGTCGGCGGCGCGCACACCATCCTCGGGCCGATCGCCGCGGCGCTCGTGTTCAGCCTGCTCACGGAGTTCCTGCGGCTGCAGTTTCCCTATCTGTTCCTCGTGATCCTCGGGCTGCTGCTGATCCTGCTGGTGCTGTATCTGCCCGGGGGCATCGCGTCGCTGTTCGAGCGCGCTCGCTGGAGGCGCGGCAATGCGTGAGCCGCTGCTTTCGGCGCAAGGGGTTAGCGTGCGCTTCGGCGGCCTGGTCGCCGTCGATGGCGTGGACTTCGACGTGCACGCCGGCGAACTCGTCGGCATCATCGGTCCGAACGGCGCCGGCAAGACCACTTTCTTCCATACGCTCTCGGGCGTGCTGGCCCCCACCGCGGGTCGCGTGCGCGTGGGCGGCGACGACCTCACCGGCAAGCCGCCGCATGCCTTTGCGGCGCACGGCGTGGCGCGCACTTTCCAGACGCCGCGCGTGTTCAAGGAAATGCCGGCGATCGACAACGTGCGCTTCGGGCTGGAATTCGCCGGGCGCACGCGGCAACATGCGCATGATGCGTTCGACGATGCCGGCACCATCCTCGAGTTCCTGGGCCTGGCCGACGCGGCGCTCGTGCCCGCGGGCGGGCTCACGCCGTCGCGCCAGCGGTTGCTCGAGATCGGCATGGCGCTCGGCGCGCGCCCTCGCGTGCTGCTGCTCGACGAGGTCGCCGCCGGCCTCACCCATGCCGAAGTGGATCTCACGGCGCAGCTCATCCGCCGCGTGCGCGACGAGTTGGGGCTGGCAGTCATCTGGATCGAGCACGCGGTGCGCGTACTCATGAACTACGTGGAGCGTGTCGCCGTGCTGCACCAGGGGCGCAAGATCGCCGACGGCGACCCACGCGCCGTGGCCAGGGATCCGGCGGTGGTGGAAGCCTACCTGGGCGAAGAAGGCGAGCCCGACCGGCGGGCGGCATGAGCGCGGGACTGTCCATCAAGGGACTCTCGGCGGGCTACGGCCCGATCCGCGTGCTGCAGGGCGTGGACCTCGAGGCGCCGGCGGGCGAGATCACCGTGGTCGTCGGTCCGAACGGCGCCGGGAAGACGACGCTGCTCAAGGCCGTGTCGGGCCTGATCCCGCGCGAAGGCGAGGTGCTGTTCGAGGGCGAAGCGCTGCCGACGCGGCCCGCGGTCATCGTGCGGCGCGGGCTGGCGCAGGTGGCCGAAGGCCGCCAGCTGTTTGCGCAGATGTCGGTGCGCGAGAACCTCGAGCTTGGGGGGTATCTCCTGCCCCGCGGCGAGCGCGACGGGCGCCTGGAGCGCGTGTTCGCGTTCTTCCCGCGGCTCGCCGAGCGTCGCGCGCAGCTCGCCGGCACCCTGTCGGGCGGCGAGCAGCAGATGCTGGCGGTGGGGCGCGCGCTGATGGGCAAGCCCAGGCTGCTCATGCTGGACGAACCCTCGCTCGGCCTGGCGCCGAAGATGATCGACGAGCTGCTGGGCATCGTGCGCCGCATCAGGGACGACGGCGTGACCATCCTGCTCGTCGAGCAGAACATCGCCAAGGCGCTTGCGATCGCCGAGGGCGCCTACGTGATCGAACGCGGCGTGGTGGTGATGAAAGGCCAGGCGGGCAAGCTGCTCAAGTCCGAGCGCCTGCGCGCGGCCTACCTCGGCGCCGAAACCAAACCCGGAGCATTGACCTGGAAGGGGGGCCTGTTCATGGCCGAGAAGCAGACCACCGCGGTGACCATCGCCGCCGAGAACGCGTGGAAGGGCAAGATCTTCACCGGCCGTTGGCAGCTGGCGAAAGGCGGTACGCGAGAAGTGATCGAGCCCGCCACCGGCAAGGTGCTGACCGAAGTCGGTTTCGCCGACGCCGAAGACGTGCGCGAGGCGGCGCAAGCCGCCGCGGCCGCACAAGTGGAGTGGGCGAGTACGCCCGCCGACCAGCGCGCTGCGGTGCTGCGGCGCGCGGCGCAACTGCTGGAAGCGCATGCCGAGTCGCTGCGCCCCTGGATCGTGCGCGAGACGGGCTCGATCCCGCCGAAGGCGGATTTCGAACTGCACATGGTCACCGGCATACTGCTCGAGGCCGCGGCGATCGCTACGCAGCCGCCGGGCATGATGCTGCCCTCGGGCCCCAAGCGCATGAGCTTCGCGCGGCGCGTGCCGCATGGCGTGGTCGGCGTGATCTCGCCGTTCAACGCGCCGCTCATCCTCTCCAGCCGCGCGGTGGCGCCCGCGCTGGCGCTCGGCAACGCCGTGGTGCTCAAGCCCGATCCGAGCACGCCGGTCACCGGCGGCTTCATCCTGGCGCGCCTGTTCGAGGCGGCAGGCCTGCCCGCGGGCCTGCTGCAGGTGCTGCCGGGCGACGCGACGGTCGGTGAGGCGATGATCACCGATCCGAATATCGCGATGATCTCGTTCACGGGCTCGACTGCCGCGGGCAAGCGGGTCGGCGAGCTTGCCAGCCGCCACCTGAAGCGCGTGACGCTCGAACTCGGCGGCAAGAACTCCACCATCGTGCTGGACGACGCGGATCTCGAGGTCGCCGCCTCGAGCGCCGCCTGGGGCGCGTACCTGCACCAGGGCCAGATCTGCATGGCGACGGGTACCGTGCTGGCGCAGAAGAAGATCGCGCGCGACCTGACCGAGCGGCTCGTCGCCAAGGCGAAGAACCTGCCGGTGGGCGATCCGAGCGCCGGGCCCTGCGCGCTCGGCCCGATCATCAACGGCCGGCAGATCGAGAGGATCGACGGCATCGTGAAAGACGCGGTGGCCAAAGGCGCGGTGCTGCGCGCGGGCGGCACCTACGACAGGCTGTTCTACGCGCCCACGGTGCTCGAGAACGTGACGCCCGACATGCGCGTGTACAGCGAGGAAGTGTTCGGGCCGGTCCTGTCCGTGCTCACGTTCGACACCGACGAGGAAGCGATCGCGATGGCGAACGCGAGCGAGTACGGCCTGTCCACCGGCGTCATCACCCAGTCGATCGAGCGCGCGATGCAGTTCACCGCGAAGCTCAAGAGCGGCATCGTGCACGTCAACGACCAGACGGTGGCCGACGAGCCGTGGGTGCCGTTCGGCGGCCGCGGCGCCTCGGGCAACGGTGGGCGCCACGGCGGTGTGGCGAACTGGGAGGAGTTCACCCAGTGGCAATGGGTGACGATCCAGGACAAGGCGACGCCTTACCCGTTCTAGGGCCCGGCCGGGTCGTCGGCAGGCGCCCATTGAGGCGTATGCTGGTAGGGACAGTCGAACCGGGGGAGAGGTGAAGGCCCGTCGACCACGAAAACGCGAGCCGTCCCGTCCCGGCAGCGCGGCTGGGGTGCTGCAGCGCCTGCGCCGGGCCGAGCGGCGCCTGCGCGAGCTAGAAGAGCGCCACGAGATCGCGATGAGCGCCATCAACGAGGCCGTCTACGACTGGAACATCGCCGACGACAGCGTCTACTTCGCGGGGGACATGGAGCGTGTTCTTTCCCTCGCGCCCGGCACCCTGACGAGCGAGAGCTTCAAGAACTGGCACCCGCTAATCCATCCGGAGGATTTTCCGCGCTTCCGCGAAGCCACCGTCGCGCACCTGAAGGGGGCGACCACGCGCCTGGAATGCGACTATCGGTACCGCGCGCTCGACGGCACGTGGCACTGGGCGAGAACGCACGGGCTCGCGATCCGCAACAAGCAGGGCCGGGCGATCCGCATGATCGGCTCGACCGGCGACATCACCGAGCTGAAGACGAGCGAAGAGCGCTATGCGCTGGCCACCGCGGCCGCCGTAGAGGGAATCTACGAGTGGAACGTGCAGACGGGAGATCTCTTTCTGAGCGATCGGGCGAAAGAAGTCTTTGCCTTTCCCGCTGAAAATCTCACTCCGGCCGCGTGGAACCGGCGCATTCACGGCGACGATTACCCCGGGTACCGGGCCGCAATCCTCGATTACTTCAAGGGACGCACGCCCAATATCGAGCGCGAGTACCGCATCTCGGATGGCCGAGGCGGCTACAGATGGGTCCTGGACCGCGGCATCGGCGTGCGCGACGCGCTCGGCCGGGTCACCAAGCTCGTCGGCGCGGCGAGCGACATTACGCCGCGCAAGCGCGCGGAACTCGAGCTGCGCCGGGCGCGCGACCAGGCCGAGGAGGCGCTCGAGCAGCAGACGGCCACCGCTGAAATCCTGAAGGCGACGCTCGGCTCGCCGCACGACGTCCAGCAGGTATTCCAGGCGATTCTCACGAACGCGTCGCGGCTCTGCGAGGCGAGCTTCGCGGGGCTGTTCCTCTACGATGGCGCCGTGCTGCGCAACGTAGCGCGCCAGAGCGCTTCGGCGGAATTTGCCGAGGTCCTGCAACGCATGCGTGCCGCACCGAGCCGGGAGACCACGACGCGGCGCTGCGCGCTGGAGCGCCGCACGATCCACACGGCGGACCTGCTCAACGACCCCGAATTCGCTCCGCCTGATGCGCAACGACACGAGAATGTCCGCACCGCGCTCTCGGTGCCGATGCTGCGCGACGGCGCGCTGTTCGGCGTCATCACGCTGTGGCGGGCGGAGGTCAGGCCGTTCAGCGAGAAGCAGATTGCCCTGGTGCAGACCTTCGCCGACCAGGCGGTCATCGCGATCGAGAACGTGCGGCTGTTCAACGAAACGAGCGAGGCGCTGGAGGAGCAGATCGCCACCACGGAGACGCTGCGCGTCGTGGCGCAGTTGCAGAGCGACGTTCAACCGGTATTCGATGCGATCGCCCGTAACGCCGCCCAGCTGTGCGGCGCACTGTTCAGTTGCGTGTACCGGTTCGACGGCGAGCTGGTCCACCTGGTCGCGACTCACAATCTGGCTGCGGGAGCCACGGCATTGGGCCGAACCCTCTATCCAATGCGACCCGACCGCAGTCAGCTCTCGGGGCGAGCGGTCCTCACGCGCGCCGTCCAGCGCCTCGAGGACGTAGCGCAGGATTCGGACTACGCGATGCACGTCGCCACCGCGGGGGGCTGGCGCCGCCTCCTGGCAGTACCGATGCTTCGAGAGGCAAAGCCGCTCGGAGTGATAGCGGTTGGATGGCACGATCCGGGCCCTATTCCAGAGCGCCAGGTCGAGCTGCTCAAGACGTTTGCGGATCAGGCGGTGATCGCGATCGAGAACGTGCGCCTGTTCAACGAGACGAAGGAAGCGCTTGAGCAGCAAACGGCCATCGCGGAAATCCTGCGCGTCATATCGAGCTCGCCCAGCGACGTTCAGCCGGTGTTCGAGGCGATCCTGAAAAGCGCCGTCACGCTGTGCGGGGCGGAAATGGCAGGGATGTTCCCCTTCGACGGCAAGAACGTGCACATAGCCGCCACGTACAACTGGTCGAAGGAGATGCTGGAGTACTTCTCGAAGGTCTATCCTTCGCCACCCAGCCCTTCGCTCTTGAGCGGCCGAACAATCATTTCCCGCTCGGTGGTGAAGATTGCCGATGCCACCGCCGATCCGGATTACGACCCGCGGTCCGCCGCTCTCGGGTCAGGGCGCCGGATGCTCGGCGTGCCGATGATGCGGGAAGGCGAGCTTCTCGGAGCACTGCTCGTCACTTGGCGTGGGCCGGGCGAGACGCCGCAGCGACAGGTGGATCTGCTGCAGACCTTCGTCGACCAGGCAGTGATCGCGATCCAGAACGCGCGCCTGTTCCGCGAGATTCAGGACAAGAGCCGCCAGCTCGAAATCGCGAGCCGGCACAAGTCGGAGTTCCTGGCCAACATGTCGCACGAGCTGCGCACGCCGCTCAACGCAATCATCGGCTTCACGCGCATCGTGATGCGCCGCTCGCAGGAAAAGCTCGAGCCGCAGCAGTACGAGAACCTGGAGAAGATCCTTGCCAGCGGGCAGCACCTGCTCGCGCTGATCAACTCGATCCTCGATCTCTCCAAGATCGAGGCCGGGCGCGTCGAGGTGCGCGCAAGCGAGGTCGCACTGCCCGCGGTCCTCGAGCAGTGCGTGCGCACGGTCGAGCCGCTCGCCCAGGTCTCGCTGGTGAAGGAGTTCGACGGCGAGCTGCCGTCGATGTACGTGGACGAGGAGAAACTGCGGCAGATCGTGATCAACCTCCTCAGCAACGCCGCGAAGTTCACCGAGCGCGGCGCAGTCCGGCTGAAAGCGCACGCGTCGAACGGCTCGGTGGTGATCGCCGTTTCCGACACCGGCTTCGGCGTCGCGCCCGACAAGCTCGACCTGATCTTCGAGGAGTTCGAGCAGGCCGACGCGGGCAGCACGCGGCTGTACGGCGGCACCGGGCTCGGCCTCGCGATCGCGCGCCGCCTCGCGCGCCTGATGGGCGGCGACGTCACCGCCGAGAGCGTGCTCGGCTCGGGCTCGACGTTCCGGCTCACGCTGCCGCAGCGCTACCGGGCGCCGGCATGAAGACGATCATGATCGTGGAGGACGTGGCGCTGAACCGGGAGCTGCTGGTACAACTCCTCGAAGACCGTTACCGGCTGCTGCTCGCGGAGGACGGGCAGGCGGCGCTGGACTGCGCGGCCGAGCACAAGCCGGATCTGATCCTGATGGATCTTTCGCTGCCGCGCCTGGACGGCTGGGAGGCGACCCGCCGCCTCAAGGCGGATGGGAATCTCTCGGCGATCCCCGTCATCGTGCTTTCGGCGCGCGCCATGCGCGCCGACGAGGAGCGGGCGCGCGAGTGCGGCTGCGACGATTTCCTCGCCAAGCCGATCGACGAGGAGCTGCTGTTCCGGACGCTCGCGAGGCACCTTGGAAGCTGAGCGCGCGACCGTGCTCGTCGTGGATGACGAGCCGTTCAACGTCGATCTGCTCGAGCAGGAGCTGCACGCCGCCGGCTACCGCGTCTTTTCCGCCGCGAACGGCGAACAGGCGCTGTCCGCCGTGGCAAGAGAGCAGCCGGACCTGATCCTGCTCGACGTGATGATGCCCGGGCTGGACGGCTATGAAACCTGCAAGCGGCTGAAAGCAGCGGAGGCGACGCGCACGATTCCGGTGATTTTCCTGACGGCGGTGAGCGAAGAAAAGGCGCGCGCCTTCAGGCTGGGCGCGGTCGATTACGTTACCAAGCCGTTCGAAACCGAGGAGCTGCTTGCTCGCGTCGGCACGCACATCGCGCTGCGCCGCGAGATCGAGGCGCACAGCCGCTCGCGCGCGACCATCCGGCGGATGGTCGACGAGCTGCGCCACGACATCATCGGCGACTCGGCCGCAGTGCGGCGCCTGCGCGAGCAGATCGCGCAGGTGGCGCCGACCGACAGCACGGTGCTGATCCAGGGCGAGACCGGGACCGGCAAGGAGCTGGTGGCGCGCGCGATCCACGCGGCGAGCCGACGCAGGGAGCGCGCGCTGGTGACAGTGAACTGCGCCGCGCTGCCGCGCGAGCTCGTCGAAAGCGAGTTGTTCGGCCACGAGAAAGGCGCATTCACCGGCGCGCTGCAGCAGCGCCGCGGCCGCTTCGAGCTGGCCGACGGC
>DASTTC010000527.1:0-6316 GCA_035760345.1 Burkholderiales bacterium
CATGCTGCGCAGAGCGCGCGTGCGCGCCACGGCGATCAGCTGCTCCATCATGCGCCGGCCGAGGCCCTTCCTCTGCCAGCCATCGGCGATCACCAACGCGAACTCGCAGCTCTCGCCGTCCGGATTGGCGACGTAGCGCGCCACCCCGACCTCGGTCTCGCGGCCGGCCTCGTCGAGCGTCGCGACGAACGCCATCTCGCGGTCGTAGTCGATCTGCGTGAAGCGCACCAGCATCTGGGGCGTGAGTTCGCGCAGCGTGTCCATGAAGCGGAAGTAGCGCGCCTCGGCCGAGAGGCTCTTGACGAACGCCCGCTCCATCTCGGCGTCCTCCGGGCGGATCGGACGCAGCGTCACCGACGGCCCGTCGCGCGGCTGCCAGGTGGATACGAGGTGCGCGGGGTAGGGATGGATCGCCATGTGGCCGTAGCGGTCGCGCCGTGCCACGCCCTGGCGCAGCACGGCGCGCGCGTCCACCGCGATCGCGCCGGACGGATCGGCGATCAGCGGGTTGATGTCGAGCTCCGCCAGCTCGGGCAGCTCGCACACCATCTCCGACACCCGCAGCAGCACCTCTTCGAGCGCGGCACGGTTCACCGGCGGCATGCGGCGGAACTCGCCGAGCAGTGTCGCCACGCGCGTGCCGCGGATCATGTCGTCGATGAGAAAGGCGTTGAGCGGCGGCAGCGCCACCGCGCGGTCGCGGTGCACCTCGACCGCGGTGCCGCCGGTGCCGAACACGATGGCCGGGCCGAACACCGGATCGCGGATCACGCCCACCATCAGTTCGCGGCCGTGCGCGCGGCGCACCATCGGTTCCACCGTGACGCCGTTGATGCGCGCCTCGGGCCGCAGGCGCTTGGCGTCGTCGACGATCTTCTGCCAGGTCTCCTGCACCGCCTGCGCGTTGCCGATGTTCAGGCGCACGCCGTTCACTTCGCTTTTGTGGCTGATCTCGGGCGAATCGATCTTCATCGCCACCGGGAACCCGGTCTCGCCCGCAACCAGCATGGCTTCGTGCGCCGAGCGCGTCACCATGGTCTTCGCGATCGGGATGCGAAAGGCCGCCAGCAACGCCTTCGATTCCATCTCCGAGAGCACTGCGCGCCGCTCCGCGAGCGCGGCATCGACGATGGCGCGCGCGGTGGCGAGGTCGGGCGCGCCCTGCGCCGCGACCGGGCCCGGCGTTTGCAGCAGCGCACGCTGGTTGCGGTAGAACGACGACAGGTGCCCGAACATTTCCACTGCCGGGTCGGGCGTGCGGAATACCGGGATGTGCGCCCGCGCCAGCAAGCGCCGCGCGGACGCTGTCTGCTCCTCGCCCATCCAGCAGGCGAGGACGGGCTTGGAGGAGCCTTTCGCGGCGTCGATCACGGCTTGCGCGGCGGCGGTCGGCTCGGTCATCGCCTGCGGAGTGAGGATGGCGAGCACGCCGTCCACGCCCTCATCGGCGAGGCAGGCCGAGACCGCGGCGCGGTAGCGCGCGGCGTCGGCGTCGCCGATCAGGTCGAGCGGGTTGCCGCGCGACCAGTGCGCGGGCAGCACCGGCTTGAGCGCCTCGAAGGTGCTTGCGGCGAGCTGCGCGAGTGAAATGCCGAGATCGGCGGCGCGATCGGCGGCCATCACGCCTGGGCCGCCGCCGTTGGTGATCACCGCGAGGCGATCGCCCTGCGGCCGCACGTGCACGGCGAGCGCCTGCGCGGCGGCCACCATCTGGCCGATGGTGGTCACGCGCACCACGCCGGCGCGCTTCACCACCGCGTCGAACACGTCGTCCAGGCCGACGATGGCGCCAGTGTGCGACACCGCGGCGCGCGAGCCCGCGGGATGCCGGCCCACCTTCATCACGATCACGGGCTTTACGCGCGCTGCGGCGCGCAGCGCCGAGACGAACCGCCGCGCGCTCCTCACGCCCTCGATGTAGAGCAGGATGTGCTCGGTCTTCGGATCCTCGATCAGGTAATCGATGATCTCGCCGAAGTCCACGTCGGTCGAGCCGCCCAGCGACACCACGCTGGAGAAGCCCACCTTGTTGGGGCGTGCCCAGTCGAGCATTGCCGTGCACACCGCGCCCGATTGCGCCACCAGGCCGAGCGAGCCGGGCAGCGCGGCGCCGCGCGCGAAGGTGGCGTTCAAGCCGAGCTCCGGGCGTATCAGGCCGAGGCAGTTCGGGCCGACCAGGCGCAGCTTGTGGCGGCGCGCATTCTCCAGCATGGCGCGTTCCAGTTTCGCGCCGGCCGGGCCGACCTCCGAGAAACCGGCGCTGATGACCACCGCCGAGCGCACGCCGGCCTTGCCGCATTGCTCGATGATCTCCGGCACGGTGGCGGCGGGCGTGGCGATCACCGCGAGGTCCACGCGTTGCGGCACCTTGCCGATGGCGCCGACGCAGGGGATGCCGTGCACCGAGCGGTGCTTGGGGTTCACGCCGAACAACGCGCCGCGGTACTTCGCCTCGAGCATGTTGCGCACCAGCACGGCGCCGACGGCGCCCTCACGCTCCGTGGCGCCGACCACCGCGACGCTGCCGGGCTCGAACAGCGGGGTGAGGTAGTGCCTTTCGGACAGGTTCGCCATGGCCTGACTATACAATCGGCGCACCATCTGGAGGGCCATGGATATGGATGCCGCGACCACCGAGAAGCTGATGGACGACCTGCGCGCCGTGGTGCGCGACGCGCAAACGCTGCTGCAGGCCGCCGCCGCCGAATCCGGCGAGCGGCTCGAAGGCGCGGGCGAGAGCGCGCGCGAGGCGGCGCACGAAATCGACGCCCAGGTGCGCCGCAACCCCTGGGCCGCGGTCGGCGTCGCCGTGGGCGCGGGCCTGGTGCTCGGGCTGCTGCTCGGGCGGAAATAGCCGTGGGCCTCATCCAGTCGGTGCAGGCGTTGCTCGCGACGGCGCTCGGCCTCGCGCGCACGCGCCTGGAACTGCTCAGCGTCGAGATGCAGGAGGTGCTGGCGCGCCTGGTGCTGCTCATGGTCGGCGCGGTGGCGGCGATCCTGCTCGGCGCGCTGGCGCTCGGATTCGGCGCGGTGGCGCTGGTGATGGCGGTCGCGCCGGAGCATCGTGTGGCGGTGTCGGGGGGGCTCGCGCTCGCTTTTCTGTTGGCCGCGGCCGTCATCGCATGGCGCGTGCGGCGCGAGGCGCGCGTGCGCCCGTTTGCGGCGAGCCTCGCGGAGCTCGCGCGCGACGGCGAAGCGCTCGAGCCGCGGGAATGAGGACGGTCCTGGCCTCGCTCGCGCGCCGGCGCGAAGCGCTGGTGGCGCGCTCGGGCGAGCAACGCCGCGAACTGGCCGGGACTGCCGCGGGCCTGCGGCGCGCGGTGTCCGAGCCGCTGGTGCTGGGTCTGGGCGCGGTGGTGGCGCTTGCCAGTGCCTCGCCGCGGCTACGCACCTGGCTGGTACGCGCGTGGGTGCTCGGCGCATTCGTGCGCCGGCTGCTCGCACGATGACGTCACCCGAAGCATTGGCCGCGCCGGCCTCTTCGCTGGAGCGCCTCAAGCGCTACGTCAACCGCAACGAGCGCGAGGTCGCCGTCGCTTTCTTCGCCGGCGGCTTCGTGTTCGACATCGTCACGGTGGGCCGCATCGACTCGTGGGTCACCATCGCGCAGCAGTGCGTGTACCTGGGCTTGATGACCGCGGTGCTGCTGCACATGCTGTTCGAGCAGGGTACGCCGGCCCCGGATCCGGTGGCGCTGCCGCGCTTGCGCCGCGGGTACTACCAGTACCGCTCGGCGGCGATCCACTTCGCGCTCGGTGCGCTGATGAACCTGTACGCCATCTTCTTCTTCAAGAGCTCGTCGCTGCTGGTGTCCTTCGGATTTCTCGCTTTTCTTATCGTGTTGCTGGTGGCGAACGAGTCGCGGCGCGTAAAGAACCTCGGCCTGCACTTCAAGTTTGCGCTGCTCGCCCTGTGCTACCTGTCCTTCGCCGCCATCGTGGTGCCGATCGCCGTCGGCTCGATCGGCCTGGGCGTGTTTCTCACCTCGATGCTGGTCGGCGCGCTGCCGCTTGCGGCCGCCGCCGGGTGGATCCGGCGCCGCCGGCCCGCCGTCTTCGCGCAGGCGCGGCGCCAGATCCTGCTGCCGCTCGGCGTCGTGCTGCTGGCGTTCCTCGGTTCGTATCTGCTGCGCATCATTCCGCCGGCGCCGTTGTCGATTCCCTTCATCGGCGTGTACCACTCGGTGGAGCGCTCCGCGGAGGGCGGGTATCTCCTTGGCCACGAGAGGCCCTGGTGGCGCTTCTGGCATCACGGCGACCAGTACTTCCGCGCCCAGCCCGGCGATCGCGTGTACGTGTTCTTCCGCGTCTTTTCGCCCGCGCGCTTCGCCGACCGCGTGCAGATGCGCTGGTACTGGGAGCCGGGCGGTCGCGGCTGGTTGCTGCAGGACACCATTCCCATCGACATCGTCGGCGGGCGCGAGGCGGGCTTTCGCGGCTACGGCTTCAAGTCCAACTATCAGCCGGGGCGATGGAAAGTGGAGGTGGCAACCACCGACAGCCGGGAAATCGGGCGCGTGTACTTCACCCTGGAAAGCGTGCCTGCCGGCGCGCGCGCGCTGTCCGAAGACCTGGAATAGTGAAGATTATGGAGCGATAAGCCTGCCTGAGTATTGCGGCACTCCGGTTTGGGGGGAGAATGGGTGCGGGAGATTCCAAGGGAGGCGCCATGAATACCAAGCTCGATGCCAATCGTCGTCGATTTCTCGTCACCAGTGCGGGCGGTGCTGCCGCCGTCGGGCTGGGCAGCCTCGCACCCGCGGCCCTCGCGCAGGGCAAGCCGTTGCCCGGATTCGCGTCGTGGAAGGACGCCGATCGCTTGATCGTGTACTCGGCGAGCGGCATCGAGACGAAGCGCGAAGCCTTCGGCACCAGCATCATCACGGACAACAAGATTCTCTTCGTGCGCAACAACGTGGCGGCGCCCGACGCCTCCATCGTGGCGAATCGCGACGCCTGGCGGGTGGAGATCGACGGCGTCACCAGCCCGCGCGCCATCACCGTGGGCGAGTTGAAGACGCTGGGCCTGGAAACCGTGCCGATGGTGCTGCAGTGCTCGGGCAACGGGCGCGCATTTTTTTCGCACAAGGCGAGCGGCTCGCCGTGGAAAGTGGGGGCGGCGGGCTGCTCCCTGTGGAGCGGCGTGCCGCTCAAGGCTGTGGTCGAGGCTCTGGGGGGCGTGCGCCAGGGCATGCGTTACATGACGAGCATCGGCGGCGAAGTGTTTCCCGCCGGCATCGACCCGAAATCGGTAATGGTCGAGCGCTCGGTGCCTTGGAACGTGATGGAGCGCGCGATCCTGGCCTGGGAATTGAACGGCGAGCCGATTCCGCTGGCGCACGGCGGGCCGCTGCGCCTCATCATTCCGGGCTACTACGGCATCAATAACATCAAGTACGTCAAGCGCCTGGCGTTCACCCCGGACGAGACGACCGCCAACATCCAGAGCTCCGGCTACCGCGTGCGGCCGATCGGCCAGAAGGGCGCGCCCACGCAGACATCGATGTGGGAGATGAACCTCAAGTCCTTCGTCACCAGCCCGGCCGGCGACGGCCCGGTGCGTGCCGGGCTGGTCCAGGTCCACGGCGTGGCGTTCAGCGGTGACAGCGCGGTAAAAGGCGTGGACGTGTCGCTCGACGGCGGCGCAAGCTGGCGGCCGGCTTCGTTTTTCGGGCCACTCCTCGGACCGTATGCGTGGCGACAGTTCGTGCTGCCGGTGCGCTTGAGCGCTGGCTCATACACCATTACCAGCCGCGCCACCGCCTATGACGGCACTGTGCAGCCGGAGCTGCGCGTGGAGAATGAGCGCGCCTATGCCCACAACGGCTGGCGCGACCACGCGGTGAAAGTGACCGTGGCGTGAGGGCCGCGCTGCTGGCGGCAGGGCTGGCGCTCGCCCTGCCGCTCGCGGCGCAGGGCGATGAGCTCGGCCGCAAGGTGTTCATGGAGCTCTCACAGCCGCCCTGCCACCTCTGCCATACGCTGAAGGCGGCGGGCGCCGAGGGCACCGTCGGGCCGTCGCTCGACGAGTTGAAGCCCGATCTGCAGAAAGCCCTCCAGGCCGTGCGCGACGGCTCGGGCGTCATGCCCGCCTACCGCGACAAGCTCACCCCGCAACAAATCGAAGCCGTCTCCCGCTTCGTCGCCAACACCGCCGGTAAATAGGGACAGTCCCCATTTGACTCAGCGCGTCACCAGTACCGGCAGCTTGGAGTGGGCGAGCACGCGCGTGGTTTCGCTGCCGAGCAGCACGCCGGCCAGGCCGCCGCGCCCGTGCGAGGCCATCGAGATCGCATCGCACTTCTCGCCGCGCGCGA
>DASTTC010000528.1:0-8053 GCA_035760345.1 Burkholderiales bacterium
GGTGTTCTCGATCCGGCTCGCGGGCGAGAACGTCACCGGTCTGGTCACGCCGCGCAGCGACGACTTCACCTTCGAGGTCAGCGCGCGCAACGTCGCGGTGCCGTTCCTGAAGGACTTTTCGCTCACCGAGTTCGCCATGAAGGGCAGCGCCGACCGCCAGGGCATGACGGTGTCGGCCTTCGACGGGCGCGCGTTCGACGGCACGCTGCTGGGCACCGCGCGCATCCGGTGGGGCGAGCAGTGGAGCGTGCAGGGCGACCTGCAGGCGCGCACCATGAACGCGGCGGTGTTCTCGCCGCAGCTGGTGTCCGAAGGGCGCCTGGGCGCCAAGGGCCGCTACGCCATGAGCGGGCCTGACGCCGCGAAACTCTACGAGTCAGCGCGGCTGGACGGCGAGTTCGAGGTGGCGAAGGGTGCGCTCGGCAGCTTCGACATCTCGCGTGCGCTGCAGTCCACCAGCGCGCAGACCAGCGGGCGCACGCAGTTCTCCGAGCTGCAGGGCACCGTGTCGCTCGCCAACGGCGCGCTCGCCTTCCGCGACCTGCGCATGACGGCGGGGCTGCTCAAGGCCGCCGGCACGCTCGATGTCGACGCCAAGGGCGGGCTCTCGGGCCGCATCAACGCCGAGCTGCGCAACCTGCGCGGCACCATGTATATCGGGGGCCGGCTGGCCGACCCGCAGTTGCGGCGGTGATGCTGCTGCAGCTCCGCGGTGCGCGCGCACTGTCGGACTTCCGCCTTGCCAAGCTGCTGCCGCGGCTGCGGCAGGCCGGGCCCGGCATTCGCGCTCTGGTCGCCGAATACCGCCATTTCGTCGAACTGGAGGCGGCATGCTCGCCGCAGGAGGAGGCGCTGCTCGTGCGCCTGCTGCGCTATGGTGCGCCGGCGCCGGAAGCCGCGCCGGGCGGCACGCTGTACCTCGTGGTGCCGCGCATCGGCACGCTTTCGCCGTGGTCGTCCAAGGCGACCGACATCGCGCGCAATTGCGGCTTGACTCAGGTGCGGCGCATCGAGCGCGGCACGGCGTACACCGTCACCGGCGGTGAGCGCAGCGACGCCGTGGCGGCGCTACTGCACGACCGCATGACGGAAAACGTGCTCGGGTCGCTCGCGGAGGCGGAGAAGCTTTTTGTGCACGTGCCGCCACGGCCGCTCGAGCGCGTGCCGCTCGGTGCGCTCGAGGAGGCGAACCAGGCGCTCGGGCTGGCACTGTCGGAAGAGGAGATCCAGTACCTGCGCGACGCCTACGGTGCCATGGGGCGCGATCCCACGGATGCCGAGCTCACCATGTTCGCGCAGGCCAATTCCGAGCACTGCCGGCACAAGATCTTCAACGCCGACTGGATCGTCGACGGGGTGAGGAAGGATAAATCGCTCTTTGCCATGATCAAGCACACGCACGCGGCGCATCCGCAGGGCACGGTGCTCGCCTATTCGGACAACGCGGCGATCATGGAAGGGCGGCTCGCGCGGCGCTTCTACGCCGGCGCGGACGGCGTGTATGCGGGGCGCTCGGAGCGCACGCACACGGTGATGAAGGTGGAGACCCACAACCACCCCACGGCGATTTCGCCGTTTCCAGGGGCGGCGACCGGGGCCGGGGGGGAGATCCGGGACGAGGGCGCGACCGGGCGCGGGGCGAAGCCGAAGGCGGGGCTGGTGGGGTACTCGGTGTCGAACCTGAGGATTCCCGGTTCAGAGCAGCCTTGGGAGGACGATTACGGCAAGCCGGGACGGATTGTCTCGGCGCTGCAGATCATGCTCGAGGGGCCGATTGGGGCGGCCTCGTTCAACAACGAGTTCGGGCGGCCCAACCTCGCCGGATATTTCAGGACTTTCGAGGCCGAGGTGGGCGGCGTGCGCCGCGGCTATCACAAGCCGATCATGCTCGCGGGCGGCGTGGGAAACATCAGCGCGCGACATTCTTCCAAGGCGGCGCTGCCCGAAGGCTCACTACTGATCCAGCTCGGCGGGCCGGGCATGCTCATCGGCATGGGCGGCGGCGCGGCTTCGTCCATGGGCGCGGGGTCGAACGTGGAGGTCCTGGACTTCGACTCGGTGCAGCGGGGCAATGCCGAGATCCAGCGCCGGGCGCAGGAGGTGATCGACGCTTGCTGGGCGCTGGGGGATTCGAACCCGATCCTTTCGATCCATGACGTGGGCGCGGGCGGGCTGTCGAACGCGCTGCCCGAGCTCGCGCACGGCGCGGGGCGCGGGGCGTACCTGGATCTGCGCGCCGCGCCCTCCGAGGATTCGGGAATGTCGCCGCGCGAGATCTGGTGCAACGAGGCGCAGGAGCGCTACGTGCTCGCCATCGCGCCTTTGTCGCTCCCGCTGTTCCGGGCGTTGTGCGAGCGCGAGCGCTGCCCGTTCGCGGTGCTCGGGAAGGCTACGGCGGACGGGCGGCTGAAGGTCAAGGACCCGCAGCTCGGCGATACGCCAGTGGACGTGGACCTGCAGATGGTCCTCGGCAAGCCGCCGAAGATGCTGCGCGAGGTGAAGCACCTCGAGCGAAAGGGCGATGAGTTCCCGCTGGACGGGGTGGAGCTGAAGGAGGCCGCTTACCGCGTGCTGCGCCATCCGGCGGTGGCGGACAAGACGTTCCTGATCGCCATCGGCGATCGGACCGTAGGGGGCCTTTGTTCCAGAGATCCGTTCGTAGGGCCCTGGCAGGTGCCGGTGGCCGATTGTGCCGTGACGCTGATCGACTACGACAACGTGTCTGGGGAGGCCTTCGCCATCGGCGAGCGCACGCCCCTGGCTTCCGTCAGTGCACCGGCCTCGGGGCGCATGGCGGTGGGCGAGGCGGTGACCAACATCGCCGCGGCGCGGATCGGCTCCATCGACCGCATCAAGCTGTCCGCGAACTGGATGGCGGCTGCCGGGTACCCGGGCGAGGACGCGGCGCTGTACGACACGGTGAAGGCGGTGGCGCTCGACCTGTGTCCCCAGCTCGGGATTTCGATTCCGGTGGGGAAGGATTCCCTGTCCATGCGCACGGAGTGGGAGGGGAAGGAGGTCGTGGCGCCGGTGTCGCTCGTCGTCTCCGCGTTCGCGCCGGTGGAGGATGCGCGCGGGACTTTGACGCCGCGGCTGCGCAGCGATGCGGGGGAGACGGAGCTGGTGCTTGTGGATCTGGGTCAGGGGAGGAACCGGCTCGGCGGGTCGATCCTTGCGCAGGTGCACTCGAAGTTCGGGACGGAAGTCCCGGACCTGGATGAGCCGAAGCTGCTGAAGGGATTCTTCGCCGCCATCCAGAAGCTGGCTCAAGAGCAACTCATCATCGCCTACCACGACCGCTCGGACGGTGGGCTCTTCGCCACGGTGTGCGAGATGGCCTTCGCCGCACATTGCGGCGTCACGGTGAACCTCGATGCCATCGCCTTCGATGCGCTGACCGAGGACGTGGACGGGTTCAGGAAGAACGCCGAGGAACAGCTTCGCGGCCGCGTGCACGACCAGGTGCTGAAATGCCTGTTCGCGGAGGAGCTGGGCGCCGTCCTCCAGGTGAAGGCGGCGAACCGGGCGAAGGTGATGGACGCCTTGCGCAAGGCGGGATTGGGCGAGGTGTCGCACATCATCGGCACGCTGAACGAACGGGACGAGATTCGCTTCACGCGCAGCGCGAAGCCCCTGTTCGCGGAAAAGCGCGTGGACCTACAGCGCGCCTGGTCGGAAACCAGCTACCTCATGCAGAAACTGCGCGACAACCCCGAGTGCGCGCAGGAAGAGTACGACCGGATCCTCGATGCTTCGGATCCAGGCCTTTCCGTCCAGCTCACTTTCGATCCGAAGGAAGTCTTCGTCAACACCGACGCTTCTCCGCGCGTCGCCATCTTTCGCGAGCAGGGCGTCAATGGCCAGGTGGAAATGGCTGCCGCGTTCACGCGCGCCGGATTCGAGGCGGTGGACGTGCACATGTCCGACCTCATCTCCGGCCGTACTTCCCTATCTTCCTTCAAGGGCTACTCCGCCTGCGGCGGGTTCTCTTACGGAGATGTATTAGGCGGAGGGCAGGGCTGGGCCAAGTCCATCTTGTTCAACGCCAGGGCCCGCAGGGAGTTCGAAGCGTTCTTCGCCCGTTCCGACACCTTCGCCCTGGGCATATGTAATGGCTGCCAGATGATGTCGGCCCTCAAGGAGCTGGTTCCGGGGGCGCAGCACTGGCCCTCGTTCGAGCGCAACCGCTCCGAACAGTTCGAGGCGCGCATGATCATGGTGGAGATCGTGGAAAGCCCGTCGATCGTGTTCAAGGGAATGGCGGGGAGCCGCTTTCCGGGCGTGACTGCCCATGGGGAGGGGCGGGCGCAGTTTGCTTCGGAAACAGATCGCAAGAACGTGATCGTCGCTGCGCGGTTCGTGGACAACCGCGGCAAGGTTACTGAGACCTATCCGCTGAACCCCAACGGCTCGCCCGAGGGAATTACCGGGCTGACCACTGCGGACGGGCGGTTCACGATCCTGATGGAACATCCGGAGCGCGTGTTCAGGACGGTGCAGATGTCCTGGGCGCCGGACGAGGCGGGAGAGGATTCGCCATGGATGAGGATGTTCAGGAATGCGCGAGGGTGGGTGGGGTAGGGCAGTGATATGGCGCTATCCAGTAGTGGATGGTTGCATCTACATATGGATGCTTCTAGCATGATTCGCATGCTGTTCAATCAATAGTTAGGCTTGGATCGAAATGGTCGCCAGAGGAGGGCGAAATGGAACCCAAGCTCGATGAAGCCCGTGAGCGCAGCCGGAGTGTCTGGGACGCCATGGCACCGGGCTGGGAGAGTTTCCGGGAGGACCTGTGGGAGTTTTCCCGCCCCGTGAGCGAGTGGTTGGTCGAGCGGCTCGACCCGCGCGCGGGCCAGACGATCCTCGACTTGGCCGCAGGCTTGGGAGAGACCGCGTTCTTGGCGGCGCGCCGCGTGGGCGAGACGGGCCGTGTCCTCGTGACCGACTTCGCGCCAAGGATGGTTGCCGCGGCCCGGCGGCGCGCAGCGGAGTTCGGCGTCACCAACGCCGACTTTCGCGAGCTCGATGGCGAACAGATGGCCCTCGAGTCGGAATGCGTAGACGGCGTGGTTTGCCGCTGGGGTTACATGCTAATGGCCAATCCAGCTGCAGCCTTTGGCGAAACATCCCGCGTTATGCGGCCGGGTGGTAACCTCGCCCTTTCAGTGTTCGGTGCCGCCGACCGCAATCCTTGGGCCTCGCTCGTCGGTCGGATTCTGGTGGAGGAGCGACACATCCCGCCTCCCGTCCCTGGTTCGCCCGGAATCTTCGCGCTGAGTGACCCGAAGCGTATCCATGAGCTGCTGACCCGGGCCGGATTCGCCTCGACCCACGTGGCGGAGATGCAGCTCACCTGGCGATTCCCGAGCTCCGACGCGCACTGGTGGGTTCTGACGGAGATGGCGGGAGCGATCTCGCCGATCCTGCGCGGCCTGGCACCAGAGGCACAGGCGAAGGTCCGAACACGCCTAGGCAAAATGGCGCAGCCATTCCGGGTCGGTGATGGCTATGCCTTCCCTGCTCTGTGTCTAAATGTCGGTACCCGCAAGCCGGCCTAACAACCGGCTCGAGCGGCCGCGCGGTGCCGCGCGCCGCTCAGCCGGCGCGTTAGCCAGACCGCTCGTCGCCTTTGTTGGGTGTCGTGGCGGTGTCGCAGTGGGAGGCCGCTTCGAAGATGTCAGCCTGCGGGGCTCGTGGGGCTGCGGGAGACCGGCCTGATGTGGGCGAACATGCTGCGGGCGTTCCAGGTCGGGAAGGCTCTTACGAGCGGCGGCGAGCCGTCGAGCCGGATGCGGTCCTCGCGGGTGGCCTGGGCCCAGGTGAGCTGCCCGGCGTGCCATTTGACGAAAGCCTCGGCTTGCGCCGTGATGTAGAGGTCCTCGTCGAGCCCGGGGTACGTCTTGCAGATCTCGGTGTCTCCGCGCTCGATGAGCAGCCAGTAGCGCTCACGGCGCGCTCGACCGGTGAAGTCGAAGCGGATGACGACGCGTCGATCCGGGAGCCGGTCCCGGCGCAGCGCGTTGCACATCGACCACAGGGCAACGAAGGGGTCGAGGTTCTCGGGAGCGATCTCGAGCCAGCGCGCACCCCACTCGCCGAGCGACTGGCAGACCTTGAAGAGGCCGTGGCCCGCGGACGTGAGCTTGTAGTGGTGCCCACGCCCGTCGGGCTTGGGTGCCGACTCGACGACACCGAGCCGCTCGAGCTGCCTGAGTCGCTGTGAGAGCAGGGTACGCGAGAGTCCGGGCGCGCCCTCCAGGATCTCGCTGAAGCTGCCGCAGCCAAGGTACAGATTGCGGACGATCAGCGGTGTCCAGCGCTCGGCGAAGATCTCGGCGCCACGGGCGATGGGGCAGTACTGGCCGTATGTCCTCACGACGTCAGTGTTGCGCACCCGCCTTCGGTTGTGAAGTCCAGATTCTTGACTTCACAGCCGCGCTCCGCGCTGCTCTGATGCGGCCATCGAGACAGGAGGACACGATGACGACATTGACGACCGCGGAAATCGACGGGTTCCGAGGCCGGCTGATCAGTGCCGACCACGCCGACTACGACAGCGCCCGTGCAGTGTGGAACGGTGCCATCGACAGGCGCCCGCGCCTGGTCGCCCGATGCATCGGGACCGCCGACGTGGTCGCGGCGGTGCGTTTCGCCCGCGACCACGATCTGGAGATCGCCATACGGGGCGGAGGCCACAACGTGGCGGGCACCGCCGTTTGCGACGACGGGATCGTCATCGACCTCTCGGCGATGCGGGGCGTGCGAGTCGATCCCGCCAACCGCAGGGCCTGGGCGCAGGGGGGTGCGCTGTGGGGCGACTTCGACCACGAGACGCAGGCGCACGGTCTGGCCACCACCGGTGGAATCGTGAGCCACACGGGCGTCGCCGGGCTCACCCTCGGCGGTGGCGTCGGCTGGCTGATGCGCAAGCACGGCCTCACGGTCGACAACCTCCTCGCCGTCGACGTCGTGACGGCCGACGGCAAGCTGCTGCGCGCGTCCGAGGACGAGCACCCCGACCTGTTCTGGGCGTTGCGAGGCGGCGGCGGCAACTTCGGCGTGGTCACCGCGTTCGAGTTCCGGCTCCACCGCGTAGGGCCCACCGTCCTGGCCGGGCCCATCCTCTGGGACGCGAGCGACGCCGGGGAGGTCCTGCGCTTTTACCGCGACTTCGTCCGCGACGCTCCCGACGAGCTCGGCACGGTCGTGAGGTTCGGCACCGCGCCACCGCTACCGGTCATCCCCGTGGTTCTGCACTGGCGCCCGGTGGTGATGGTGGGTACCTGCTACGCCGGGCCGATCGAGGACGGTGAGCGGGCGCTGCGCCCGCTCCGCGCATTCCGGACCCCTCTCCTCGACTTGGTCGGGCCGGCGCCGTACGTGGGATTCCAGAGCGCGCTCGACTCGACCGTCGTCCACGGTTGGAACTACTACTGGAAGTCCACCCACCTCCCGGAGCTGCGCGACGATCTCATCGACGTGATCGCCGAGCACGCGTTCTCCTGCTCGTCGCCACGGTCGTACGCGGCGATGTTCCATCTCAAGGGGGCGGTGAGCCGAGTGGCCGAGGGCGGCACGGCGTTCGGCAACCGGCAGGCGTCGCACGCGATCACCCTCGATGCCGTGTGGCGGCCCGGCGAGGACTTCGGCGACCGGGACACCGCCTGGACGAGGGGGTTCTTCGCCGCGCTCGGCCGCTTCCGCGAAGGTGTGTACGTCAACTTCCTGGGCGGCGACGAAGATCCCGGCCGGGTGCGCGAGGCGTACGGCGCCTCCGTCTACGACCGGCTGATGGACGTGAAGACCACGTACGACCCCGACAACGTCTTCCACCACAACCAGAACATCCGCCCGAGGATGAGTGCTAATTAAGCGTCGCCGCAATCCTCCGTATCTCCTCCGCCGTCCGCTCTCCCGCGCAAGTGCCGACGGTTCGCCACACCGCCATGGTTTTGGAAATGTCGGGGCTTGTGCATAACCCCCGACGTTTTGTATCCTGCCTGCACCATGGCCACTTCGGCACGCAGCCCCGTGCTCCGGCGCATGGCGT
>DASTTC010000529.1:0-6738 GCA_035760345.1 Burkholderiales bacterium
TGAGCGATGGTTTCGCACACTTACAAGGGCTGGTCGGTCGTCACCGCGAGTACCACGGCGTTCACCGTGTGCTTCATGGTGTGGATGATGTTCGCCGTGATCGGCATCCCGATCAAGGAGTCGCTGGGCCTCAATGAAACCCAGTTCGGCATCCTGGTGGCGATGCCGGTGCTCACCGGCTCGCTGATCCGCCTGCCGCTGGGCATGTGGACCGACCAGTATGGCGGGCGCATCGTGTTTTTCATCCTGATGCTGTCCACGGTAATTCCGATCTGGCTGATTTCCCGGGCCACCGAGTACTGGCACTTCCTGGTGACCAGCCTGTTCGTCGGCGTGGCAGGGGGCTCGTTCACGGTCGGCATCGCCTACTGCGCGCGCTGGTTTCCGCGCAACCGCCAGGGACTGGCGATGGGGATTTTCGGCGTCGGCAATACCGGGGCGGCGGTCACCAAGCTGGTGGCGCCGACCATCGTGGTGGCGTTCGGCTGGGCGATGGTGCCGCAGGTGTATGCCGTGCTCATGCTGGTGACGGCGGTCCTGTTCTGGTTGTTCACCTTCACCGACGAGGAGCACGCCACGGGTGGCTCGCACGTCACCATCAAGGAGCAGTTGAAGGTGCTGAAGGATCCGACCGTATGGCGCTACAGCCAGTATTATTCGATCGTGTTCGGCGGCTACGTGGCGCTGTCGCTGTGGATGACCAAATACTACATCTCCGAGTACGGCTTCGACATCCAGCTGGCCGCCCTGCTCGCGGCCGCCTTCAGCATACCCGGCGGGCTGCTGCGCGCCATCGGCGGCTGGTTCTCCGACAAGTACGGCGCGCACTTCGTCACCTGGTGGGTATTGTGGGTCGGCCTGGTGTGCCTGTTCTTCCTGTCCTATCCGCAGACCGAGTTCACCATCCATACCGTGGGTGGCCCGAAGACCTTCCACCTCGGGCTCAATGCGACCGTGTTCACCGTGATCATGTTCACGATGGGCATCGCGTTCGCGATCGGCAAGGCCTCGGTGTTCAAGTACATCTCCGATGACTATCCGCACAACATCGGCGTGGTTTCCGGCGTGGTCGGCCTCGCGGGCGGCATGGGCGGCTTCATCCTGCCGATCATGTTCGGCGCGCTGGTGGACCTGACCGGCGTGCGCTCCTCGGCGTTCATGCTGATGTTCGGCATCGTCTGGGTATCGCTGATGTGGATGTACTTCACCGAGGTGCGGCCGATGAGCGCGGAGCAGGCCAGCCGGCATCCCGAGCCCGCACACTTTTCCTGAAGGAGCCTGACATGGCGAAGACTCTCACGATCTGGACCCCCGAGGACAAGGCCTTCTGGGAGCAGGAGGGCCGGGCGATCGCCAACATCAACCTGTGGATCTCGGTGCCGTCGCTGTTCCTCGCGTTTGCCGTATGGCAGCTCTGGAGCGTGATCGCGGTCAACCTGCCGGCGCTCGGCTTCAAGTTCACCTCGAACGAGCTGTTCTGGCTGGCCGCCGCGCCCGGCCTGTCGGGCGCGACCCTGCGCATCTTCTACTCGTTCATGGTGCCGATGTTCGGTGGCCGGCGCTGGACCGCGCTCTCGACCGCATCGCTGCTGATTCCCGCGGTCGGCATCGGCATCGCGATCCAGGATCCGTCCACGAGCTACGCAACCCTGCTCGCGCTCGCGCTTCTGTGCGGCTTCGGCGGAGGGAATTTCGCTTCGAGCATGGCCAACATCAATTTTTTCTTTCCCAAGGAGCACAAGGGTTCGGCCCTCGGCGTCAACGCGGGGCTCGGCAATCTCGGCGTATCGGCGGTGCAATTCCTCGCCCCGCTGGTGATCGCGCTGGGCGTCTACGGCCCGCTCGCCGGCGGCCCGCAGTCCATCGTCAACGACGCCGGGCTGGCGAGGACGATCTGGGCGCAGAACGCGGCCTTCGTCTGGGTGCCGTTCATCGTCCTATTCACGATTGCGGCGTGGATCGGCATGAACGACATCGCCGATGCCAAGGCCTCGTTCCGCGAGCAGGCAGTGATCTTCAAGCGCAAGCACAACTGGCTGATGTGCTGGCTGTACCTCGGAACCTTTGGCTCCTTCATCGGCTACGCGGCCGGGTTCCCGCTGCTCATCAAGTCGCAGTTCCCGGGCATCGCTCCCCTGCAGTACGCCTGGCTCGGCCCGCTGGTGGGCGCGGTGGTCCGGCCCTTCGGCGGCTGGCTCGCCGACAGGCTGGGCGGCGCCGTGGTGACGTTCTGGAACTTCATCGTCATGACGTTCGCGGTCGTCGGGGTGCTCTGGTTCCTGCCTTCGGGCGGCTCGGGCGGCAGCTTCGCGGGCTTCTTCGTCTGCTTCCTGGTTCTGTTCCTCACCACCGGCATCGGCAACGGCTCGACCTTCCGCATGATCCCGGTGATTTTCCTCACCGAGCGCATGCGCGACGCGGGCGGCAAGGGCACGGCGGCCGAAGAGCAGGCGGTGAAGGATGCGAACAAGGAGGCCGCGGCGGTGCTCGGCTTCACCTCGGCGTTCGCGGCGTATGGCGGCTTTTTCATCCCGAAGGGCTACGGCACTTCCATTTCGATGACCGGCGGGCCCGAGGCAGCGCTCTACGTCTTCATCGTCTTCTACCTGACGTGTATCGTGGCGACCTGGTGGTACTACAGCCGCAAGAACGCCGAGATGCCCTGCTGACGGAGCCGACATGAGCCACTTCCTGGACCGACTGAAGTACTTCTCGAACCCGAGGGAAAGCTTCGCGGGCGGCTTCGGCCGCACCAACGGCGAAGACCGCACCTGGGAGGACGCCTACCGCAACCGCTGGGCGCACGACAAGGTGGTGCGCTCCACCCACGGCGTGAATTGCACCGGCTCGTGCTCATGGAAAATCTACGTCAAGGGCGGCATCGTCACCTGGGAGACGCAGCAGACCGACTACCCGCGCACGCGCTGGGACATGCCCAACCACGAGCCGCGCGGCTGCTCGCGCGGCGCGAGCTACAGCTGGTACCTGTACAGCGCCAACCGCGTGAAGTACCCGCTGGTGCGCGGCCGGCTGCTCAAGCGCTGGCGCGAGGCGCGCCGCTCGCTCGGCCCGGTGGAGGCCTGGGCCTCGATCGTGGAGTCGGAGGCCGCGCGCCGCGACTACCAGGGCGTGCGCGGCATGGGCGGCTTCGTGCGCTCGGGCTGGGACGAGGTCAACGAGATCATCGCGGCCGCCAACGTCTACACCATCAAACGGCACGGCCCCGACCGGGTGATCGGGTTTTCGCCGATTCCCGCGATGTCGATGGTGAGCTACGCCGCCGGCAGCCGGTACCTGAGCCTGATCGGCGGCGTGTGCATGAGCTTCTACGACTGGTACTGCGACCTGCCGCCCTCCAGCCCCCAGGTGTGGGGCGAGCAGACCGACGTGCCCGAGTCCGCCGATTGGTACAACTCCAGCTTCATCATCGCCTGGGGCTCGAACGTGCCGCAGACGAGGACGCCGGATGCGCATTTCTTCACCGAGGTGCGCTACAAGGGCGCGAAGACCGTGGCGGTCACGCCCGATTACTCCGAGGTGGCGAAGCTTTCGGACCTGTGGCTGCACCCCAAGCAGGGCACCGACGCGGCGCTGGCCATGGCAATGGGCCACGTGATCCTGAAGGAGTTCTACTTCGACAAGCGCAGCGCTTACTTCGACGACTACGCGCGCCGCTACACCGACCTGCCGATGCTGGTGATGCTCAAGGAGCAGGCCCTGCCCAACGGCGAAAAGGTCATGGTGCCGGATCGCTACCTGCGGGCTTCCGATTTCACCGACGGCCTCGGCCAGTCCAACAACCCGGACTGGAAGACCGTCGCCTGCGACGAGCACGGCAAGGTGGTGCTGCCCAAGGGCGCCATCGGCTTTCGCTGGGGCCCCGACGGCCGCGCCGACCAGGGCCAGTGGAACCTGGAGGCGAAGGAAGCGCAGCAGGGCCGGGACGTGAAGCTCAGGCTGTCGCCGCTCGAGGGTGGCGCGGCGGACGCCGCTACCGCCAAGGTGGGATTCCCGTACTTCGGCGGACTCGAAAGCCCGCATTTCGCGAACAGCGTGCACGGCGACGTGCTGGTGAGGACGGTGCCGGTGGAGCGCGTGGCGACCAAGCACGGCGACGTGCTGGTGGCAACCGTGTTCGACCTGCAGGCCGCCAACTACGGCGTGGCCGGAGGACAGGCCGCGGGCAGCTACGACGACGACGCGCCTTACACGCCGGCGTGGCAGGAACGCATTACCGGCGTGCCGCGCGACCAGGTGATCGCGGTGGCGCGCCAGTTCGCCGACAACGCCGACAAGACGCAGGGCCGCTCGATGGTGATCATCGGCGCCGCGATGAACCACTGGTACCACAGCGACATGAACTACCGCGGCGTCATCAACATGCTGATGCTGTGCGGCTGCGTCGGCAAGAGCGGCGGCGGCTGGGCGCATTACGTCGGGCAGGAAAAGCTGCGGCCGCAGACCGGCTGGACCGCGCTCGCGTTCGCGCTCGACTGGATCCGCCCGCCGCGCCAGCAGAACAGCACCAGCTTCTTCTACGCGCACACCGACCAGTGGCGCTACGAGAAGCTCGGGGTGGCCGAAGTGCTCTCGCCCCTCGCCGACCGGAAATTGTTCGGTGGCAGCATGATCGACTACAACGTGCGCGCCGAGCGCATGGGCTGGCTGCCCTCCGCGCCGCAATTGCAGACCAATCCGCTGCAGGTGGTGCGCGACGCGCAGGCCGCCGGCGCGGACCCGAAGGACTACGCGGTGAAGGGGCTCAAGGACGGCTCGCTCAGGATGAGCTGCGAGGATCCGGACCACCCGGACAACTGGCCGAGGAACCTGTTCGTCTGGCGCTCCAACCTGCTGGGCTCCAGCGGCAAGGGGCACGAGTACTTTCTCAAGCACCTGCTCGGCACCAGCCACGGCGTGCAAGGCAAGGACCTCGGCAAGGACGACGCCAAGCCGCAGGAAGTCGTGTGGCACGACCAGGCGCCGGAAGGCAAGCTCGACCTGCTGGTGACGCTCGATTTCCGCATGAGCACCACCTGCCTGTACTCGGACATCGTGCTGCCGACCGCCACCTGGTACGAGAAGAACGACCTCAACACCAGCGACATGCATCCGTTCATCCATCCACTGTCCACGGCGGTGGACCCCGCCTGGCAGTCGCGCAGTGACTGGGAAATCTACAAGGGCTTCGCGAAGAAGTTCAGCGAAGTCTGCGCAGGCCACCTGGGCGTGGAAAAGGAACTGGTGCTCACGCCGCTGATGCACGACACGCCGGGCGAGCTCGGCCAGGCGTTCGAGGTGAAAGACTGGAAGAAGGGCGAGTGCGAGCTGGTCCCGGGCAAGACCGCGCCGCAGATGGCGGTGATCGAGCGCGACTACCCGAACGTCTACAAGCGCTTCACCGCGCTGGGGCCCCTGATGGGCAAGGTCGGCAACGGCGGCAAGGGCATCGCCTGGAACACGCAGGACGAAGTGCGCCAGCTGGGCGAGCTCAATGGCCTGACGACGGCCGAGGGCGCGACCCGCGGCATGCCGAAGATCGACAGCGACATCGACGCCTGCGAGGTGGTGATGATGCTGGCGCCGGAGACCAACGGCCACGTCGCCGTCAAGGCCTGGCAGGCGCTCGCCAAGCAGACCGGGCGCGAGCACGCGCACCTGGCGATCCACCGCGAAGACGAGAAAATCCGCTTTCGCGACATCCAGGCGCAGCCGCGCAAGATCATCTCCTCGCCGACCTGGAGCGGGATCGAAAGCGAAACCGTCTCCTACAACGCCGGCTACACCAACGTGCACGAGCTGATCCCGTGGCGCACGCTGACCGGCCGCCAGCAGTTCTACCAGGACCACCCGTGGATGCGCGCCTTTGGCGAAGGCTGCGTCAGCTACCGCCCGCCAGTGGACCTGAAGACCACCGCCGGCATCCACGGCGTGAAGGGCAACGGCAACCCCGAGATCCTGCTGAACTTCATCACGCCGCACCAGAAGTGGGGCATCCATTCGACCTACACCGACAACCTGATGATGCTCACGCTCTCCCGCGGCGGGCCGTGCGTGTGGCTCTCCGAGGACGACGCGAAGCGCGCCGGCATCGTGGACAACGACTGGATCGAACTGTTCAACATCAATGGCGCGATCGCGGCGCGGGCGGTGGTCAGCCAGCGCGTCAACCCGGGCATGGTGATGATGTACCACGCGCAGGAAAAGACCGTGAACACGCCCGGGTCGGAAATCACCGGCGCGCGCGGCGGCATCCACAACTCGGTAACGCGCATCGTGCTCAAGCCCACGCACATGATCGGCGGCTACGCGCAGCTGTCCTACGGCTTCAACTACTACGGCACCATCGGCACCAACCGCGACGAGTTCGTGGTGGTGCGCAAGATGGACAAGGTCGACTGGCTGGACACGCCGGCCACGACCATGCCCGCCCTCGACGCGCAGCAGGCCTGAGGAAACCCCATGAAAGTCAGAGCGCAGATCGGCATGGTGCTGAACCTGGACAAGTGCATCGGTTGCCACACCTGTTCGGTCACCTGCAAGAACGTCTGGACCAGCCGGCCGGGCATGGAGTACGCGTGGTTCAACAACGTCGAGACCAAGCCCGGCATCGGCTACCCGAAGCAGTGGGAGAACCAGGACAAGTGGAACGGCGGCTGGGTGAGAAAGGGCAATGGCGCCATCGAGCCGCGCCAGGGGGCGAAGTGGAAGCTGCTGATGAAGATCTTCGCCAACCCCAAT
>DASTTC010000530.1:0-7480 GCA_035760345.1 Burkholderiales bacterium
CATCGTAAATATCCTTGATGCCGCCCGTCGCTAAGTCCATCTCGAAGTTGTTGTAATCGCTCACGTTGTCGAACCTGGGATCGGCATAGCGCGTCTCCCCGCCTTCGACGCCGATGACCTCGGGTGTCGTGCACGGGGGAACCGGGGCCGTGAACACGTTGGGGTCGTCCGGATCGCACAGGGTGAAAGGCCGCAGTTGAATCTCCTCCATCAGTGAATTGGCGATCGCCACCGCCTGCTTCCTGACCACCGGATCCACGCTCGCCAGCGTGAGCTGGTTGTAGATCACCGCCATGCCGGCCAGACTGATGCCGAGCACGACGATGAAGATCACGACTTCGACCAGCGACAGGCCGCGCTGCCGGCTACTGGACATAGCCGGTTTCCGCGTTGACGACGATGGTCCTGCCGCCGACGCTCACCGTGGCTGCCGCGCTGGGCTGGCCGAGGCCGTTGAAGCGGAACGGGTTGGGCGCGGCGCTCAGGGCAACGCCGGAAGGTGCGGTGATTTCGACAGCATTGCCAGACGCAAGATCGGCAACCGCCGTCGCTGAGATCACGCAGCTTGCATCGCCGTAGACTAGCCTCAGTTGCGGGGGCGTGACCTCTACGAACACACAGCGGCGCTGCGCCACCGCTGTGCGCTGCGCGTAGCGCACGGTGGAGCGCGCTTGCTCGTGGAACCAGGCGGCATCGATCTCGGGTTGGTTGAACTGAGGAATGGCGATGGCTGCGAGAATGCCGGCAATCACGATCACCACCACCAACTCGGCCAGCGTGAAACCGCGTTGCGGGCGCCTCATGGTGCAAGCTCGCGGCGCACTGCAGGGTTCAATGGCGCCAGTACTGTTGCCTGCGCCTGCCAGCGCTGTAGCGTCTGGGCATCGGCCGGCTCGTCCAGCAAATTTCGATGGCGGCGATGCACGGAAATCATCCCCAGCAGGTTCCTTACTTCTAGCGGATTGGCGGCAAGACCCGCGGCGTAGGCGGCGGCGGCGAGTCGCGCCGCTGCGCGCTTTCCGGAGTCCGACGTCTGCGCGTCCCAGAACTGTCCTGCGTACCAATGGTAACGCCAGTCCCTGGGATCAATGCGTTGCGCTGCACCGAGCCAGAACGCCGCACGATGTCCGTCTCCGGCAGCCGATTTGCGCAGACCCCATTCCGCGGCTGCCTCCGCGAGCACCGGTCGCATGAGGACTACGGCAACCACCGCGAAAACGCCGGCGCGTACCGGGCGGTACCAGGGCTTGGCCTGCCATGCGGGTGCCGGCACAGGACGACTCAAACGGCGATCAAGCGCGCCGAGCCATGCGCCGTACAGGAGCAGGCACACGGGAATGTAGAACGGATAATCGACCAACGCATGAACCGACATTGCCCCGAGCCCTGCAGCGGACGCCACCACAGCCGGCCGATCCTGTTGCGCCAGGGACGGCAGCCGGCGATAGGCAAGGAGCGGTGCAAGCACCGTTAGACCAAGAAAGGCCAGTAGGCCGAGGGGCCCCAGCTCCTGCAGTGTCTGCAGATAGTCGTTATGCACGAACCAAGTCTCGTTCGAATCACCATAACTGGGCACCTGTGCCCGACCACGCTCGAGCGTGTAGCGGAACGTCAGGTAGCCCGTCCCGGTCAGGGGGCGTTCGCGCCAGGCGTTCCAGGACAGCGCGTAGAGTTCGAGGCGCGAGAGCGAAGACTCTGCGCGTGCTGTCGAGCTCGGCGCCGATTCGACCTGCGCGGAGGCAAGCGCGCGCAGCGCAGTCGCGGCGAACCAGCCGGCGGCGAGCAGTGCAAGCGTGAGGCCGAGTGTGCGCAGACGCAGCTGCTGCGCACGAATGGCGAAGATCACCGCCAGTCCGAGTCCCGCGGCTAGCGCCAGCAGGCCGCCGCGACTGTCGGCGGCGAATGACGCAGCCGCAAGAAGCAACGTCATCGCGAGCTGAAACATACCGCGCCTGCCGAGAATCGCGGCCGCTAGCATTGGCACCAGCACCAGATTCAAAGCCGCTGCAAAGGTGGCCGGCGTTTCGAACGTGGCTTGCGCGCGTTGCATGCCCTGGAACCCGACCTGCGCCAGGCTCCAAAGGGCGAGAATGGCACCCAAAGCGAGTGCAGCCAGCATGGCGGCGCGCTCCGCCCCTTCGTCGAACCGTTGTGCCGTAAAGAACGCGAGCGCCAGGACAATGGGGTGATAAAGGCCCGCCGGCGTATAGGCTGGACTAAACAGCAGCGTGCCTAGCACTACCAAGGCAGCGTACCCGTAGACTGCGCAGGACTGGCCCGAGAGGGCAGGCGCGCGCGCCGCCCCGATTCGCCCGGCCAAGGCCAGAGTGATCGCGCACAAGGCCCATGGCGTCACATAGCCGGCCAGGGAGCCGGCGCAGGCAAGACCAAGCGCCAGAAGAAAAAGGGGAGCCACGAAGCTCCCCTTTGCATTGATCATGCCAATGGCCTTCGGCGGCGTTACCAATCCTCCCGATACCGCCAAGCCCGCCTTGGGCGGATTAACCGCTGCACAGTGCGGTCGGAATTGCCGGACACGCCACCAAGCTTCCATTGGTTGGCGTGACGTTGACTACGCACGGCGTTCCACTGGCCGCCAGCGTGACTCCCGAGGTCGTGGTGAAGCCGATGATGTTGACGGTAGTTGTCGGAGCCTTGTTGGAGGCGTAAAGCAGGACAGCCGCCGATTGCACCGCACCGCACGTTGCGTTCGCCACGGCGGTACGCGCTTCCCCGGCGACGTCAGTAAATTGGGGAACTGCGATGGCGGCCAAAATTCCCAGTATCACGATCACCACGACCAGTTCGATCAAGGTAAACCCTGCCTGCACTGCTCTACGCATGGTTGCTACTCCCTCACCAGTTATTCGATTGGACAAAGTGTCGGGGTTCGAATGTCCATGCCCCGTCAAGTATCCTGGAGTCCGATACTACCCTTGCTCTCGAAACCCCGCAACTCGGTATTGTCAATATAAGTCAATCGGTTCGGCCACTAACGTGAGAATCATGGTGAGAATTCTCACGGCACCGGATTCCACTTGAAGGCCACTACCGGCCTCAGTGCAACTCCCGTATAGGCGTCCTTGGACGTCCTCAGGACCTCGACGCGAAATCGGATTGATGACGCGGAGCCTGCGTCGGACCCGCTTTCCAGGTAACGCTTGAGGTTGGGGAGATAGACGAGTTCATGCCGGCTTCGGTCATAGAGCCAATTGCCGCCTTGCGCATCCCCGGGAACGCCGTCGAATTCGCCGAGATAATTGGCGGCACGGGCCTCGGTTGCCGCAAAAGGACTCTTCGCAGCGAGCGCATCCATCTGGTCGTACTCTCCCCTCAGCGCGTGCGTCGCGAGACGCAAGTACAGCCCGGCATGCAAGCGACTGACGGTGGCCTCCATCGCCGCTTTCTCGGCCGCCTCCGCATAGGTCAGCAGCCGCTCGAGCAACACTGCCGCCAGCACCCCGACGATGATCACGTAGAGCGCCGACTGAAGGTAATTGCGTTGCCGGCTGGCCGGGATCACTTCTTCAGCATTACGCTGCCGAGCCCCCACAGCGGCAGGAACACGCCCAGCGCGAGAAGCAGCACCATCACGCCCAGGACTATGGTGAGGATGGGCTCGATATTGGCTGCCAGGTTCCTGATGTCGTAGTCCACTTCCCGCTCGTACATGTCCGCGACTTCGGTCATCAGCTCGTCCAGTTCGCCGGTCTCCTCGCCCACAGAGATCATCTCCAGCACCACCGGCGTGAAGATGCCGGCGGCGGTTGCCGTACGCAGGACGCTTTCCCCGCGCTCGACCCCGTCACGCATATGCTGGATGCGCAACGCCATGTGGGCGTTCGACACCACCTCCGCCACCACCGACATCGCCTGCACGATCGGCACGCCGGCGCGCATCGCCAGTGCCATGCCGCGCGCGAATCGTGCCAGCGTGGCGCGCAGGATGATGGGGCCGGCCAAAGGCAGGCGCGTCTTCCAGCGATCCCACTGGTAGCGGCCGTTCTCGGTACCCACGTACATCTGAGTGCCGAACACCGCCGCGGCCAGCGCAGCCAGCATTGCCGGCCAATAGGCGAGGAAGAAGTTGGAGGTGCCGATCAGGAGCTGCGTGAGGAGCGGCAGCGGCACTTTCTGCGCCTCGAAGATCTTCGCAAATGCAGGGATCACTGCGAAGTTCACCACCGCTACCGCCGCCGCAATGACCACCAGCACGATGATCGGGTAGCGCACCGCCGCCTTGATGCGGTCGCGGATCTCCTTGTCGAACTCCAGGTACTCGAACATGCGGTTAAACGACTGGTCGAGCTCGCCCGTCGACTCGCCGATGCGGATCACGCTGACGTAGAACGGGCCGAAGACCTTCGGATGGCTGCGCATGGCGCCCGAGAGCTCGCGGCCGGCATCCAGGCTTACACGCAAGTCAGCGATCACTTCCGCCAATGATCTGTTGTTAGTGGACTGCTGCAGTCCTGCCAAGGCCCGCATGATCGGCACGCCCGCCTTCAAGAGCGCGTACATCTGCCGAGAGAACAGCATCACGTCGACATCGGTGATCGGCGGTGCGCTGAGGCGAAGCCACCACTGCGGCGCCTCGAAGGAGGCACGCTCGCCGGTAGGCTGTATCTCGACTGGCGTCACGCCAATGGCGAGCAGCTGGTCCGCGACGGCGCTCGAGTCCGCGCCTTCGAGCTTGCCGGTCACCAGTCCGCCGCGCGCGTCGCGACCGCGGTACGCAAAGGCCGGCATCAGTCTTCCACCTGCACCGCGACCTTGAGCGCTTCGGCCACGGTGGTGCGCCCCTCCAGTACCAGCGCCAGCGCATGGTCGGTCAGGGTGCGGCCTTTGAGGTGCTGGCGCGCAGTCTCGATGAACAGGTTGGGATCGGCGCGATTCGCGGCGCGCACCAGGTCGGGCGTCATCTCGAGCATCTCGTATACCCCGACGCGCCCGGCATAGCCGGTGCCATTGCAATGCGAGCAGCCGCGGCCGTGACGGAACTTGCGCTGGTTCCAGTCCGAGCCCATCACCGCCTCCAGCCAGCGCCCCTCCTGCGCATCCGGCGCGCGCTCATGCGTACAACTCTCGCAGATGACGCGCACCAGGCGCTGCGCGATCACGGCGTGAATGGAGGTGGCCACCATGTATCCCGGTACGCCCATGTCCACCAATCGGATCGGCGTGCTGGCGGCGTCCTTGGTGTGCAGCGTGGAGAACACCAGGTGGCCCGTGAGCGCGGCGCGCATGCCGATCTGCGCCGTTTCCTCGTCCCGGATCTCGCCGATCAGGATCACGTCCGGATCCTGGCGCAAGGTAGAGCGCAGCACTCGCGCGAAGGTCAATTCGATCTTCTCGTTCACCTGCACCTGGTTGATGCCGGCCAGCCGATACTCCACGGGATCTTCCACCGTGACGATCTTGCGTTCGGCGGTGTTGACTTCCGCCAGCGCGGCGTACAGCGTGGTGGTCTTGCCGCTGCCGGTCGGCCCGGTCACCAGGATCATGCCGGCCGTTCTGCGCAGCAGTTCGCGAAAGCGCTGCAACATGTCCTCCGGCATGCCGAGCCGGTCGAGGGTCTGCAGCGTCGCCTTGCGGTTGAGCAGGCGCAGCACCACGGATTCGCCGTACTGCGTCGGCATCGTGGACATGCGCACGTCGATCTTCTGGTCGCGCGCGATGACGTTCAATCGCCCGTCCTGCGGCAGGCGCTTTTCCGAGATGTCCAGGCCCGCCATCAGCTTCAGGCGCAGCGCGAGCGCCGGCGCGATCTTCGGGTCGGCCTCGGTCTGCGGATTGAGCGCGCCGTCGATGCGAAAACGGATCTGCAGGCGGCCTTCCTGCGGCTCGATGTGCACGTCGGAAGCGTTTACCTGGATCGCGTCCTCGAACACGCTCTGCAGCAGCTTCACCACCGGCGCGTCCTCGGCGCCGGCGCCGAGGGCACCGAAATCGACATAGGCATCGCCGACGTCGCGCTCCAGTTCCCGGGCGAGCCCCGAGATCTCCTCCGTGCGGCGATAGATCCGGTCCACGGTCTGCAGCAGCACCGCCTCGCTCACGACCGCCACCTCGACGTCCTTCTGCAGGATCCTGCCGAGCTCGTCGTAGGCAAACAGGTCTGTCGGGTCGGCCATGCCCACGAGGACACTGCTCGCCCGGCGGTCCTCCAACACCAGCGCACGAAAGCGCCGCGCCTGCGCCTCCGGCAGTCGCCGCACCACGTCCTGGTTGAAGTTGTAGAACTTCAGGTTGACGTACGGGATGTTCAGCTGACGCGAGATCGCTTCGCAGATCTGCTCGTCGTTGACGAAGCCCTGCTCGACCAGCACGCGGCCGAGCCGGCGCCCGCTCTTTTTTTGCTGCTCGAGCGCGATTCTCAGCTGGTCCTGCGAGATCGCCTTCTGCGCGACGAGGACGTCGCCGAGGCGGATCTTTTCCGGGCGTCCCATCGGGAAACTCCGTGCGAGGTCGGCGCGGCGCACAATATCCGCTTTTCCACCCTGCGGCAAACGACTAACATGCCCGCCACCTCACGATCGCCCACGCGGACCGGTGCACGATGAAACCCTTCGCCTCCCAGGCCGACCTCAAGCCCAAGAAGATCACTTTTCGCAGGCTGTCGAAGAATGCCTACGCCTTCACCACCGAAGGCGACCCCAATACCGGCATCATCGTCGGCGACGACGGTGTCATGGTCATCGACACCCAGGCCACGCCGCTCATGGCGCGGGAGGTCATCCGACGCGTGCGCCGCGTCACTTCGAAGCCCATCAAGTACGTGGTGCTGACGCATTACCACGCGGTGCGCGTGCTCGGCGCCTCGGCCTACAAAGCCGGACACATCATCGCCAGCCGCGGCACGCTCGGCCTGATCCAGGAACGCGGCCGGCAGGACATGGCAAGCGAGATCGGGCGCTTTCCGCGCCTGTTCCGCGGCGCGGGGTCGATTCCCGGCCTTACCTGGCCGACGCTGGTGTTCGACAGCGCGCTCACGGTGATGATGGGCAAGCTCGAAGTGCGCATCCTGCATCTCGGCCCCGGGCACACCGGGGGCGACGCCGTCGTCTGGCTGCCGGCGCAGAAGGTGCTCTTCTCGGGTGACCTGGTGGAGTACCACGCGGGGATCTATACGGGCGACGCGCACCTCGAGGAATGGCCCAATACCCTGCAAAAACTGCGCGCGCTGAAGCCGCGCGCCCTGGTCCCCGGGCGGGGGCCGGCGCTCACGACGCCCGCGCAGTGCCAGAACGCCATCGGCTACACGCAGGATTTCGTGCGTGGCCTGTACGCGAGCGCGCGGCGCGGGGCGCAGGCGCGGCGCTCACTGAAGCAGGTGTACGAGGCGACCAAGCGGAAGATGGACCCCGTATACGGTCGCTTCCCGATTTACGAGCACTGCATGCCGTTCGACGTGTCCCGCGCCTACGACGAGGCGCGCGGCATCAAGCACCCTCGCATCTGGACCGCAAAACGCGACAGG
>DASTTC010000531.1:0-3713 GCA_035760345.1 Burkholderiales bacterium
GTTGGTGGTGCGCGTCGGCGAGCGCGGGATGAGCTGGCTCACCACCAGCACGTTGGGGTACCACTCCATCATCAGCCCGGGAAACCACGTCATCCACAGCGCGCCCTGGCGCGGCGCGCGCCCATCGAGCTGCCTGAGGCAGGCCTCGTGCCACTTGCGGTACACGGGCGTTCCCGGCTTGCTGAGGCCGGCCTTGGCCTGCAGCACCTGCACCGACCAGTCCACGCCGTAGTCGACCCTGAAATTGCTGCAGTCGGCGAAATTGCCCAGCCCCGGGTGGAACGTGTCGACGTGGTAGACCTCGAGGTAGATCTCGACGAAGGTCTTCCAGTTGACGTCGTAATCGCTGACCATCATCCGGTCGAACACGTAGCCGGAGAAATCCCAGTCGAGCGTGGGCAGGTTCGTCAGGGCGCGGCGCGGGTCGGTGGGACCGGCGAACAGGAGCCCCTGCCAATTGACGAGCGGCGTCGAGGTAAGCCCCAAGCAGGGGCTCTCGGCGAAGTGCGGCGCGCCGAGCAGTTGCCCCTGCAGGTCGTAGGTCCAGCGGTGCAGCGGGCAGACGATGTTCTGCACGTTGCCGCGGCCCTCGAGCATGATCGACTGGCGGTGGCGGCACACGTTGGACAGCAGTTCCACGCCGCCGGCGTTGCGCACCAGCACCTTGGCGTCATCCATCCATGGCAGGGTCTGGTAGTCGCCGACCTTCGGCACCATCAGTTCGTGCCCGACGTAGTGGGCGCCGGGGTCGAACAGGCGCGCTTTCTCCTGCGCGAACACCGCCTGGTCGAAGTACCAGGCCATCGGCGGCTGGCAATCGGCCCGTTTAAGCTGGCGTGGGACCGGCAGATCGGACATGGAAGGAAAGGATTGGGCTCAAAATGGCGCGCATTCTACCCCCGGCAAGGTTTGACCGGGGATCGGCCGGTCGGCTAAGTTCACGCCATGGCCAAGGCGGCGGAAGCTTCGTTCGAAAAGGCGCTGGCGGAGCTGGAAAAGCTCGTGGCGCAGATGGAAGGCGGCAAGTTGTCGCTCGAGCAGGCGCTCGAGGCGCACAAGCGCGGGCTGGAGCTGGCGCGCTTCTGCCAGGAGCGCCTGGAGGCGGCGCAGCGCCAGGTGAAGGTGCTCGAAGGCGAGGTGCTGAAGACACTGGACGTGGAACCGGAGGCCGGTGACGGCGGCTGATCCCGGCTTCGCGGCCTGGATGGGCGGCGTCCAGGTGCGAATCGAGGCCGTGCTCGCGCGCCTGCTGCCCGCGGCGCACATCGCGCCGTCGCGGCTGCACGCGGCGATGCGCTACGCCGCGCTCGATGGCGGCAAGCGCGTGCGCCCGCTGCTGACCTTCGCGGCGGGCGAACTGGTGCAGGCCGGGCCCGAGCGGCTCGAACCTGCGGCTGCGGCGGTGGAGCTGATCCATGCCTACTCTCTCGTGCACGACGACCTGCCGTGCATGGACGACGACGTGCTCCGCCGCGGCAAGCCGACGGTGCATGTCGAGTACGACGAGTCGACCGCGCTCCTGGTGGGCGATGCGCTGCAGTCGCTCGCGTTCCAGCTGCTGGCCGAGCCCGCACTCGCCGAGGATCCGCGCGCGCAGCTGGAGATGATCCGGTTGCTCGCGGTGGCGGCGGGTTCGCGCGGCATGGCCGGCGGGCAGCAGATCGACCTGGAGTCCACCGGCAAGCAGCTGGAAGCGCCCGAGCTGGAGTCGATGCACATCCACAAGACGGGTGCGCTGATCCGCGCCGCGGTGCTGCTGGGGGGCGCCTGCGGCGGCACGCTCGAGGGCGCGCTGCGCGACAGGCTCGACCAGTACGCGAAGGCGGTGGGCCTCGCGTTCCAGGTGGTGGACGACGTGCTGGACGCCGAAGCGCCGAGCGCCACCCTGGGCAAGACCGCGGGCAAGGACGCGCGCCAGGGCAAGCCCACCTACGTTTCGGCGTTGGGGCTCGCGCGCGCCCGCGAACTCGCGCAGGAACTGAGGCACAATGCCCACGCGGCGCTCGCGCCCCTCGGCACCCCCGCGCGGCGGCTGCGCGAGCTCGCCGATTTCATCGTGCTGCGCAAGTTCTAGGCATGGCCGCCCTCACCGAAGCGCTGCCGGACGGCGGCTACAATCCGGCGATGTTCGAGCTGCTGAAGACGATCGACGACCCGTCCGCGCTGCGCAAGCTGGAGCGCAAGGACCTGCACCGGCTGGCCGAGGAGCTGCGCGCCTACGTGCTCGATTCGGTGTCGAAGACGGGCGGCCACCTGTCGTCCAATCTCGGCACCGTCGAGCTCACCATCGCCCTGCACAAGGTGTTCGAGACGCCCGAGGACCGCATCGTCTGGGACGTCGGCCACCAGACCTACGCGCACAAGATCCTCACGGGACGGCGCGAGGCGATGGCGCGCCTGCGCATGCTCGACGGTATCTCGGGCTTTCCGCGGCGCAGCGAATCCGCCTACGACACCTTCGGCACCGCGCATTCGTCGACTTCGATCTCGGCGGCGCTCGGCATGGCGGCGGCGGCCAAAGCCAAGGGCGAGAGCCGCAAGTGCGTGGCGGTGATCGGCGACGGCGCCATGTCCGCGGGCATGGCCTTCGAGGCCATGAACAACGCCGGCGCCATGGACGTGGACCTGCTCGTCATCCTGAACGACAACGAGATGTCGATCTCGCCGCCGGTCGGCGCCCTCACCAACTACCTGGCGCGGCTGCTCTCGGGGCGCATGTACGCGACGGCGCGCAAGGCGAGCGAGCACATTCTGAAGCGCGTGGGCGTGTGGGAGTTCGCCCGGCGCACCGAAGAGCACGTGAAGGGGATGGTGACGCCGTCGACGCTGTTCGAGGAGTTCGGCTTCAACTACATCGGCCCGATCGACGGCCACGACCTGGACACGCTGATCGCCACGCTGACCAATATCCGCGCGTTGAAGGGCCCGCAGTTCCTGCATATCGTCACGCGCAAGGGCCAGGGTTACAAGCTGGCCGAGGACGACCCGATCGCCTACCACGGGCCGAGCAAGTTCGATCCGGCCGAGGGCATCCAGAAGCCCGCCACGCCCGCCAGGCCCTCCTACAGCCAGGTGTTCGGCGACTGGCTGTGCGACATGGCGGCGGCGGATGCGCGCCTGATGGCGATCACGCCGGCGATGCGCGAGGGCTCCGGCATGGTGAAGTACTCGGAGAAATTCCCTGAGCGCTATTTCGACGTCGGCATCGCCGAGCAGCACTCGGTCACCTTTGCAGCGGGCCTCGCTTGCGAGGGCCTGCGGCCGGTGGTGGCGATCTATTCGACCTTCCTGCAGCGCGGCTACGACCAGCTGATCCACGACGTCGCCATCCAGAACCTGCCGGTGACCTTCGCGCTGGATCGCGGCGGGCTGGTCGGGGGCGACGGCGCCACGCACAACGGCGCCTTCGACTGCGCGTACCTGCGCACGGTGCCCAACCTCACCGTGATGGCGCCCTCGGACGCGGACGAGTGCCGGCGCATGCTGAGCACCGCCTTTCACCTGGGCGCGCCCGCCGCGGTGCGCTACCCGCGCGGCGCGGCGCTCGGCGAGACGCGGCCCGGGCTGGAGACGCTGCCGCTCGGCAAGGGCGAGGTGCGCCGGCGCGGCAAGCGCATCGCGATCCTCGCCTTCGGCTCGATGGTGAAGCCGGCGCTGGAGGCGGGCGAGGCGCTCGAGGCCACGGTGGCCAACATGCGTTTCGTCAAGCCGCT
>DASTTC010000532.1:0-5781 GCA_035760345.1 Burkholderiales bacterium
CGCATCCGAGAGCGGCGCGTCCGGGTCGCCGATGCGCGTGGGCTGCAGGAACTCCTCGCGCCGCCCGTCGCGCGCTTCGATGGCCACGCGCGCCGCGCGCTGCCCGGGGAACGCGGCGTCGAGTTGCGGGTCCACCGCCACCTCGACGCACCGCATCAGCGCGCGCGTCGCCGGATCGGCCAGGCGCGCCGGCTCGAAGGCGGCAAAGCGCACGCTGCCGTGCGTGAGCGCCGTGGCCACCACGTACTTGAGCGAGAAGCGCCCTTCGGCCGCGGTGCGCGGCGCTTCATACCTGGCGACCTCCAGCGCCGCCTTGTAGGTACCCACCTTCACGCGTGCGATGTCCTTTGCCGCGAGACCCATCTTCGCCTGGAGCGCCTGCGCGCCGTCGATGGCGGCAAAGGTGTGGCCGCAGCAGGTGTGGTTCTTGAAGGTCATGCGCGTGATGTGGAAATCGCGGCCCAGCGTCGCCACCGCCTGGTCCCAGTCGGGGCCGTCGCTCATCGCGCGGCCGTAGCCCGCCTCGCCGTCGATCACGTCGAGTGACCCGATGACCCCCTCGCGCGCGGCGAGCGCCGCGGTCAGCCCCGCTTCCGCCGCGCGGCCGGCATGCAGGGGCTTCGACATCGAGTCCTGGCGGAAGGACTGCTGCAGGCCGGCGGAGAAAGTCGTCACGGTGGCGAGCGCGTGCGCGAAGCGCTTCGCATCCAGCCCCAGCAGCTCCGCGGCCGCCGCGCTGGCGCCGAAGCAGCCGATGGTGCCGGTGTTGTGCCAGTACCGGTAGTGTGCGCGGCCCATGGCGGCGCCGATGCGCGTCGAGATCTCGTAGCCGACGATGACCGCGCGCAGGAACGCCTCGCCCGAGGCGCCGAGCGACTGCGCGAGCGCGAGCGCCGCGGGGATGGTGGGCGCGCCGGGGTGGTAGATGCCGTCGCGGAAGATGTCGTCCACTTCCGTGGTGTGCGCCGCTGCGCCGTTGATCAGCGCCGCCGCGCGCACCGTGGCGCGGCGCCCCAGCGCGAGGCGTGCCTCGCCGCGGTCGAGCTCTTCGGCGAGCGCTTTCTCGAGCAGCACCGCAGGCGCCTCGAGCGCGCCCGAGAACATCGCCGCGTGCAGGTCGATGACGGCGCGCCGGGCGTGGTGCAGTACTTCCGGCGCGAACGGCTGCGCACGCAACGCCACGGCCCAGTCGGCAAAGCGCTCGACGACGGTCGTCATCGGATCAGTTGATCGGCCACGGCAAATCGACGGTTTCCTGCAGCAGCCCGCGCGGAAAATCCAGGCTCAGCGCATGGCCAAGCGTGAGGACGGCGACCAGCATCGCGATGGTGTAGGCGATCGTCATCGGCCACCTGCGGGCGGCGCGCTTGCGTACGAACACGACGAAGAACACTGCGACCGCCAGGATGTAGCCCACCAGCGCGGCGAGCGCGAACAGTGCGCCGAACCACGCGAAGCTCGTCCAGGGGCTGGCGACGGTGGGATCGCCCACGTGCGACCCGGTGACCTCCTGGTCCTGGTTGGCGGGATGGTCAACCTGGCGCCCGACCACGGACCACAGGACGTAGCCGCCGGCGAGGAGCGAGGCCGCGCCCACACCCACCGGGAACACGGCGGCGAGGAACGAGTGCTTCAGGCCGTCCGCGACCGCGTAGGCGAACAGCGCAAGCAGGCCGGCGCTGAACAGGATCTGCGGCCGGCGCTGGCCCGCGCCGGGGTGCGGCGCGGCCGCAGTCGCCGCGCCGCTGCGCACCACGCCCTCCTCGCCGATGCGCGAGCGCGAGCCGAGGAACACCGACACCGCCGTGATGGCGGCGATGATGAGCACCCCCGGGCGCGTGAGGAACCCCCACGAATAGAACTGCATCGCCTGGTAGAAGTAGGTCTCCGCCTGGGGCGCGAGCACGAAGCCGATGAGAACCGCCGGCCGCGGCCAGCCGAAGCGGCGCAGCAGGATGCCGACCAGCCCGATGCCGAGCAGCAGGACGAGATCGGAGAGGTCGCGGCGCGCCTGGAACGCGGCGAAAGTGATCACCACCATCATGAACGGCGCAATCAGCGTGAACGGGATGAGCGTCAGCCGCGCGATTGGGCCGGCCAGCGCGAGGCAGATGCCCGCGCCTACCACGTTGGCGATGGCGAGCGACCACACCACCGTATAGGTGAGCGAGAGGTTCTTATCGACCATGCTCGGCCCCGGCTCGATGCCGAGCAGCACCAGGCCGGCGAGCAGGATCGCCATGCTGCCCGATCCTGGCACGCCGAACAGCAGCGTCGGCATCAGCGCGCCGCCCTGGCAAGCGTTGTTCGCCGCCTCGGGCGCCACTACGCCGCGGATGTCGCCGGTACCGTATTTGGACTTGTCGCGCGAGGTCTGCACGACGTGCCCGTAGGCGATCCAGTCGACCACGCTGCCACCGAGCCCGGGGATTGCGCCGACCAGGGCCCCGAGCCCCGAGCAGCGCAGCACGATGAACCAGTGGCGCACCGTGTCGCGAAAGCCCTGCAGCCAGCCCGCGCCGAGCTTGTTCGCCTTCGCGATCGGCCGGTTCAGGCGCAGCAGGTCGACGATCTCCGGGAACGCAAACAGGCCGAGCGCCACCACCACCAGCGGCAGGCCGTCGCGCAGGTAGTCGGTGCCGAGGTACATGCGCTCCTCGCCGGTGGCGGGCGCCGCGCCGATCGAGCCGAGGATCAGGCCCACGCCGCAGGCGGCGAAGCCCTTGGCAAGGCTCGCGCCGGCGAGCACGCCGACCATCGACATACCGAACACCGCCAGCATGAACATCTCCGCCGAGCTGAAGGCGAGGATGATCGGGCGCGCGACCAGCACCGCCCCGGTGAGCAGCAGCGCACCGAACAGCCCGCCGATCAGGGAGGCGGAGAAGGCCGCGCCGAGCGCGCGCGCCGCCTGCCCCTGCTGGGCGAGCGGAAAGCCATCGAGCACCGTCGCCTGGCTCGCGCTCGAACCGGGGATGCCCATCAGCACCGAAGTGAAGGTGTCCGAGGTGTTGATGACGGCGATCAGGCCGATCAGCATGGCGAGCGCCGACACCGCGTCCATGCCGTACAGGAACGGCAGCAGCAGCGACAGCCCGGCGATGCCGCCCAGCCCCGGCAGGATGCCGACCGCCAGCCCGATCACCACGCCCACGCCCATGAACAGCAGGTGCTGCGCGGTGAGCAGGGTGGCGAGCGCGGTGATCAGCGTGTCGAGCACGGGCTGGGACCTGACGCCGGAGTCGCCTGCGCGCCCGCAGGCGCGCCCGGCTTACTCGAACTTCACCGAATAGTTCTGCGACAGGTGTTCGCGCACCCAGTACCGCGAGGCCGGCGACACCTCGGTGGCCACGCGGTAGATCGTCTGCGCGGCCTTGCCGGTCGCCTGCGGGTATTCGCCGAGCGCCTTGTCCTTGCTGGCGATGAACTCCGGATCGGACTGCATCTTGTTGAACGCGTTGGTGTAGGCATCAACGATATTCTTCGGCGTGCCCTTGGGCAGCACCACGAACTTCTGCGCCGCGAAGCCCGCCGTGATGAACGCGACCAGCGTGTCCCACTCCAGCCCGCTTTGCCGGCCGCCCGCGGCCGCCACCACCTCGCCGACGTGCGGCAGGTCGGGGAAGGTCGGGTCGCGCGCGAGCTTGCCTTTATCGTCCAGCACGCCCCAGCTGAACAGCGGCACGGCCTTGCCCGCCTTCACCATGGGTACCACGCTCGCGAGGTAGGCCGCGGAAGTCTGGTAGTCGATGTTCGACTCGCCGCGCTCGAAGGCGAGGCGCGCGCCGCCGCGGGCCTTCATGCCGAAGACGTACTGCACGGGCAGGTCGAGCTGGCGGAAGGCGAGCATCGGCACCAGGCTGAGCGAGGTCGCGCCCTCGCTGCCGTAGATCAGGCGGGCCTTCCTCAGCACCGCGATGTCGGCGGCCGACTTGGCGCCGAGCTCTGCGTTCACGAAGACCACCCCGCCGGTCGGCGAGGCGAGCACCGGCGTCCAGTCCTTGTACTCGTACTTCACGCGCGTGTCGCCGAGCAGGTAGGGGAACTGCGTCGAGCCGGAGGTGCCGAGGATCGTCAGGCCGTCGGGCTTGGCGCGCGCGGCGAACTCGTTCGCGCCGCGCGTCGAGCCGCCGCCGGGGACGTTCTTCACCACGACCGTCGGGTTGCCGGGCAGGTATTTGGTCATGTACGGCACGTAGAAGCGCGCCCACACGTCCGAGCCCCCGGCGACCGGGAACGGAATGACGAAATCGATGGTCTTGCCGCGGAAGTCGGCCGCTTGCACGGCCAGCGGCATCGCCGCGGCGAGCGCACTCGCCAGGGCGGCCTGCACGAGCACACGGCGCTTCGGGTGGATCAGGGTCTTCATGGTCTCCTCCTTTGTTTGACGTACTGCTAGAACTGGTAGCGACGCAGGCCCCCGTCCACCGGGATCACCGCGCCCGTAATGTAGCCCGCCAGCGGCGAGACGAGGAAACAAACGAGGTGCGCGATGTCCTCGGGCTCGCCGTAGCGGCCCATCGGGATCTCGTGCTCGGCCTGCCACTGGCGGTACTCGGGCGTGTAATTGCGCAGGATCTGCTCCGAATGGATGCGCCCGGGCGGAATGCAATTCACCGTGATGCCATGCTTGCCCACGTCACGCGACAGCCCCTTCGCCCAGGCGTGCATCGCCGCCTTGGCGGCGAAGGCGCCGTTGATGCCCTCGGGCTCGCTCTTGCCGGTGATGTTGACGATGCGGCCCCACTTGTTCGCCATCATCCGCCCGAGCAGCGCGTGCGCGAGCTGGCGCTGGCGCGTGAAATTGAGCGTCATCGCCTCTTCCCACAGCGGCTCGCCTGAATCGAGCTTGAAGGGGCGCGAGCCGCCCGCGTTGTTGACCAGGATGTCGACCCCGCCCAGCGCCCCGAGCGCCGCATCGGCGATGCGCTGCGGCGCACCCTCCTGCATGAAGTCGGCCTCGATGATCGCCATCTTCACGCCCGTCTCGCGCGCGAGTGCCTCGAGCTTGTCGCGCCGGCGAGCGGTGACGGCGAGCCGCACGCCTTCCGCGGCCAGTGCCTTGGCGATGCCGCGGCCGATGCCGGCCGAGGCGCCGGTCACCAGCGCGGTCTTGCCCGATAGCTGCAGGTCCATGGCTAGCTCCTCGCGGCGCTCGCGCCGGCGATGCGTCCGAACACCGCGCCGTTGGTCAGCCCGGTGCCGCCGGGATAGTTGAAATAGAAGATGCCGCCGACCAGCTCTCCGGCCGCGTACAGGCCCGGCATCGCCGCGCCGTCGGTGTCCAGCACCTGCGCGTCGGTGTTGATGCGCAGCCCTCCGAAGGTGAAGGTGATGCCGCAGGTCACCGCGTAAGCCTCGAACGGCGGCGCATCGAGCGTGTTGGCCCAGTTCGACTTCGGGATGGCGAGCCCTTTCGTACAGCGCCCGTCCTTCACGTTCGGGTTGAACGGGATGTCCTGGCGCACGGCCGCGTTGTAGGCCTGCAACTCGGCGAGCGCGGCCTTGCCGTCGGTATCGTCGAGCTTGGCGCAGAGTTCCTCCAGCGTATTCGCCGTCACCTTGGTGACCTGGCGGATCTTGTACTCGTCACGCAGCTGCGCCTTCACCTTGGCGTCGAAGATCTGCCAGGCGAACTGCCCCGGCTGGCCGAGGATCACGCGCCCGTACTTGGCGTAAGTGTAGTTCCTGAAGTCCGCACCTTCGTCCAGGAAGCGCTTGCCGTGCGCGTTGATATACACGCCCCAGGGATAGGAGTGCTTCTGGAACTGGTCGCCGATG
>DASTTC010000533.1:0-3325 GCA_035760345.1 Burkholderiales bacterium
CGGGCGCAATGTCCCATTGGCCGACGCCCGGCGATCCTGGAGCACGGACATCGGCGCGAATGACAAATCGACGAGCGACGGCGGGCGCCTCGCGTCCCTGAGCCGGGTGCTGGGTCTCAGCCGGCACGTCAAGGCGCTGGTGACGGAATGCGCCGAGGACCTGGCGTCGGTGAACGGTGCCATGACACTGGCGCTTACGGCGCACGGCGCGCAGCCAGGCCTCGCGCACGCCCTCGGCCTAAGTGCGGCCCTGGCGGCAAAGGTCGAAGCGGTGTCCGTTGAACTGGCGATCGTGAACCGGGCGCTGGAGGACCAGATCAGGGACCGGAACATGGTCGACCTGCAATTCGCCGCGGCGGAGGAACAGGGGTTGTCGTCCCGCCATGCCGCCTTGCACGATGTCCTCACCGGATTGCCGAACCGCGCGCTGTTCAACGACCGGCTCGACCACGGGCTCGCCCAGGCGCAGCGCCATGGCTGGAACCTGGCCGTGATGTTCGTGGACCTGGACGACTTCAAGATCATCAACGACACCCACGGGCATGACGCCGGCGACGCCGTGCTGCAGGCCATCGCGCAACGGCTGAAGGAGACCACGCGCGGCGAGGACACGGTCAGCCGGCATGGCGGCGATGAGTTCCTGTACCTGCTGACGGGGATCCGCGACGCCGCGAACATCGCGAAGATCGCGCAGAAGATCGTCCAGGCGGTCCAGGCGCCCTGCGACATCAGGCTGCGCGACAGCACCCTCAGCGTACGCGTCAAGGCAAGCGTCGGGATCTCGACGTTCCCGAATGACGGCGCCACCGCGGAGGAATTGATCAACTGCGCGGATAGGGCGATGTTCAGGGCCAAGCAGGCCGGTTCCGGAGTTGCCTTTGCTGGATAGGCTCCGCCCAAATTTCGTGCCTCCTGTGCTGCCTATCGCACAATCATGCGGGCGGCGAAAGGGTACGGTAGCAGCATGCTGCACGAATTCCTGACATCGAATCGCAACGAGCTGATCAAGCGCTGCCGGCGCGCTGCCGGGGCAAGGATCGAGCCCTCCTTGTCCGCCGAGACCATCGATAGCGGCGTGCCGCTGTTCCTGCAGCAGCTCACGGGCATCCTGCGCAAGGAGCAACACACCGACGATCGACCGCCGGAAGGCAAATCGGCGGTGCTGCTCGGGGGTGACGGGCGCTCCGACATCGGCCGCACGGCGGCCTTGCAAGGCGCTGAGTTTATGCGCCTCGGATACAACCTCGACCAGGTGGTCCACGGCTACGGCGACGTGTGCCAGGCCATCACCACCCTGGCCGTGGAGCAGACGGCCCCCATCTCCGCCGACGAGTTCCGCACGCTCAACCGTTGCCTGGACAACGCCATCGCCGACGCCGTCTCCGCCTTTAGCGGCGCCGGCCAGGTCTCGCGCGTGGCACAAGCCGAGACCCTGTCCGAACGCCTGAGCGCCTACGCCGACGAGCAAAGGCGCCTGGTCGATATCGCCGTGCACTCCTATGACGCGATCAAGACCGGCAGCGTGGGCATGGCCGGCGCGACCGGCGCGTTGCTGCTGCATACCCTGGAAGAATTGCGTTCGCTGCCCGAACGCAAACTGCCCGAGATTCGCCTGCGCGACCCGGCGACCGGGCTTGCGCCCAAGCTGAACTCCTAGGGATCCGCGCAAACCGGTAGTTGGAGCACGATTTGACGCGGTCGGCGCGCCGGCTCAGCGGCCAACGGCACGGTACACAAGCTGCTTGAACTCGAACGAGAACGGGTGCCAGAACGCGAGTTGCCGTTGCGTCATCAGCAAGCCCGCCAGCTTCTGCCGTGGCGAAATCCACCAGTGCGTGCCCGCGAGCCCACCCCACTGAAATTCGCCCACTGCGCCGGCCGGCTCCGCGGGCGAAGGCGCCAGCGTCACCGCGCCCGCAAGACCGTGCCCCTTGCCGACAATCTCGCCAATTCGCGGAAATCGAATCCAGATATTCTCCGGCAATTGATTCGTCATCATCAGCGCGATCGTCGCGGGCTTGAGGAGCGTCGTTCCGCCCGGGAGCAGGCTGCGCACAAGAGCAATCATGTCGGGCAACGTCGACACCAGCCCGCCGCCGCCGGATAGCTTCGCGGCCGGACGCAAATACGCCTGCGCATACGGTGCGTCGTCCGTGCGAGTAAGGCCGGGCTTCATCGGCTCGAGCACGTCCGCGCCAGCGTAATACGCGGTAAAGCGCGCGCGCTTGTCCTCTGGCACCACGAACGAGGTGTCGTTCATGCCGAGCGGAGCGAGGATACGAGACTGGATGAACGCGTCGAAGCGCTGATCGCTGATCACCTCGACCACGCGTGCGAGCACGTCGGTCGCCACCGAGTACTCCCAGCCGCCGCCGGGATGGAACACGAGCGGCAGCGGCTCCAGCGCGTCGATCATCTGCGCGAGCGTGGCGAGCGGGTTCAGCACGCGGCGCCCGGCGTAGGCCTGGTAGATGAGCGTGCCTGGATCGAGCAGGCCATAGCTCAACCCGGAGCTGTGGCTCATGAGATGACGGATCGTGATCGGCCCGCGCGCCGGCTCCGTGTCGTCAATTGTCGTCGCGCCCGGCCGCAGCACGCGGCGCTTTGCAAGCTGCGGCAGGAAGCGCTCGACCGGGTCGTCCAGCCCGATCCGGCCCTCCTCGTAAAGCATCAGCAGTGCGCAGGACGTAACGAGCTTGGTGTTGGAAAAAACGCGAAAAATATGGTCTTCGCGCAGCGCGACCTTCGCCTCCCGATCCGCCCAGCCGGCGCAGTGCAGGTCCGTGAGATCGCGTCCCACCAGTACCGCCGACGACACGCCCGGCAGGATCTCCGCGTCAACGTAGCGGCGCATCGCCGCGTGGACCGCGCTGAAGTCGTAGCGCCCCGTCTGTGCCGCCATTGCGCCTCCTCGAAGCGAACCCCCTACCGCCCCCGCCCACCCCTCACAAACTCCATCGACGTCCGAAACAACTCCAGATCCTTCTCGTACTCCGCCGCGTCGGCGCGCTCGATCTGGATCCATTCCTTCGACACCGTCGTGCCGCCCGGCTGGAATGGGTGAACGTTATCCCGTGAAAACTGCAACTCCGTAGCAGTAGCCGCAGGCAGGCGCAGCCCTACTCCCTTCCCGCTGATGCAAGCGAACATCCGATCGCTGACGAAGTAGGCGTCGAGCTGGTTCAACTTCTTCGACACGACGCCCGGCAACTGCAACAGCACGGCGTCGATCTGTTCCTTGCGATCCATTTAAGCCACCCACTCCGACACCGGCGCCTGCGCCTCCTGCAGCGGCTGGCACACCACATCCACCAGCGTAGGCCCG
>DASTTC010000534.1:0-2934 GCA_035760345.1 Burkholderiales bacterium
GGCGCCTGCCGAAGATGCCGACAACCAGAAAAAGAGGTACGGGAAATGGACGAGAACAAGTCTAAGGCATTGGCTGCGGCGCTGTCGCAGATCGAAAAGCAGTACGGCAAGGGGTCCATCATGCGGATGGACGACGCGGCCATCAAGGACATCGACGTGGTGTCCACCGGGTCGCTCGGCCTGGACCTGGCCCTGGGCGTCGGCGGCCTGCCGCGGGGCCGGGTGGTCGAGATCTACGGACCGGAATCCTCCGGCAAGACCACCCTCACGCTGCAGGTCATCGCCGAGATGCAGAAAATCGGCGGCACCGCGGCCTTCATCGACGCGGAGAACGCGCTCGACATCTCCTACGCCGCCAAGCTCGGCGTCAAGACCGAGGACCTGCTGATTTCGCAGCCGGACACCGGCGAGCAGGCGCTCGAGATCGCCGACATGCTGGTGCGCTCCGGCGCGGTGGACGTGATCGTGATCGATTCGGTCGCCGCGCTCACCCCCAAGGCCGAGATCGAGGGCGAGATGGGCGAGCCGCAGATGGGCCTGCAGGCGCGCCTGATGAGCCAGGCGCTGCGCAAGCTCACCGGCAACATCAAGCGCACCAACACGCTCGTCATCTTCATCAACCAGATCCGCATGAAGATCGGCGTCATGTTCGGCAACCCCGAGACCACCACCGGCGGCAACGCGCTCAAGTTCTATGCCTCGGTGAGGATGGACATCCGCCGCATCGGCTCGATCAAGAAGGGCGACGAGGTGATCGGCTCCGAGACGCGCGTCAAGGTGGTGAAGAACAAGGTCGCGCCGCCGTTCCGGCAGGCGGAGTTCGACATCCTGTACGGCGACGGGATTTCGCTCGAGGGCGAGCTGCTCGAGCTGGGCGTGATCCACGGCGTGGTGGAGAAATCCGGCGCCTGGTACCTGTACAACGGCGACCGGCTCGGCCAGGGCAAGGACAACTGCCGCGACTTCCTGAAGGAGAACGCGGCGATGGCGCGCGAGATCGAGCACAAGATCCGCGAGAAGGCGGGCGTGTTGAAGCCCGTGGCCAAGGCGGAGGATGTCGCCGAGGGCAACAAGGTCGAGCAGCTGCCGACGCGCAAGCGCGGTGAAGGACGCGCCTGATACGCCGGGAGAGCTCCGCGCGCGGGCGCTCAGGCTGCTCGCGCGCCGGGAGCACTCCCGGGCGGAACTGGCGCGCAAGCTCGCGCCGCGCGCGGAGTCGCCGCAGGCGCTGCAGTCCCTGCTGGACGCGCTCGAGCACAAGCAGCAGTTGTCGAATGCGCGTTTCGCCAGCGAGCGCGCGCGCGTGCTCGCGCGCAAGTTCGGCGCCGCGCGCATCCGCCTGGACCTGAAATCCAAGGGTATCGACGAGGACGTCATCGACAGCGTCGCCCTGGAGGGCGAAGCGGAGCGTGCCGCCGCGATTCTTGCTCGCAAGTACCGCGTGCCCGCGACCACGCCCATGGAACGGGCGCGGCGTATGCGTTTCCTCCAGTCGCGGGGCTTTGCCCACGACACAATCCGCAAGCTCCTGTCATCCGAAGGCACCGATGATGCGTTAAACCCCTAGCGCGCGCATTTGTGTGCGCTTGCGCGGAAAGGGGGTGATGAGAATGGAACAGGCACAGGCACTGGCGATCGTGAAGTCGCTCGCCAACGGCGTCGATCCGGATTCGGGTGAAGTGTTTCCCGCGGAAGGCGCCTACCAGCGGCCGCAGACGGTGCGGGCGCTGTATACGGCGGTAGAGGCGCTGGAGCGCGCCGCGCAGTTCGAGCGGCGCAAGCAGCAGCTGCCGGCAAAGACCGGCGAGCCGTGGACGGAAGACGAGGACCGCAAGCTCCTCGCGTCGTTCGACGCGGGCAATGCGCTCGGCGAGCTGGCCGCGGCGCACCAGCGCACGCAGACCGGCATCCGGGCGCGGCTGGTGAAGTACGGGCGGCTGGCGGCGTAGGGCCCGCAGGGCGGGGGAATGCCCGCGGCGTCCGGACGCCGCGGGCGCTCCTTTAGAATAGCCGGCCTATGAATTCCAACGAGATCCGCGCCAGCTTCCTCGAGTATTTCAAGTCCAAGGGCCACGCCATCGTGGCCTCGAGTTCGCTCGTGCCTGCGGGCGACCCGACGCTGCTGTTCGTCAATTCCGGCATGGTGCAGTTCAAGGACGCGTTCCTCGGCAAGGAACAGCGCGCCACTACCCGCGCCACCACGTCCCAACGATGCGTGCGCGCCGGCGGCAAGCACAACGACCTGGAGAACGTCGGCTACACCGCGCGCCACCACACCTTCTTCGAGATGCTGGGCAATTTCAGCTTCGGCGATTACTTCAAGCGGGATGCGATCCAGTTCGCGTGGGAGCTGCTGACGAAGGTCTACCGGCTGCCGCCGGAGAAGCTCTGGACCACGGTCTACGAAACCGACGACGAGGCCTACGACCTGTGGACGAAGACCATCGGCGTGCCCAAGGAACGGTGCGTGCGTATCGGCGACAAGCCGGGCGGCCAGAAATTCCAGTCCGACAACTTCTGGCAGATGGCCGACACCGGGCCCTGTGGCCCCTGCAGCGAGATCTTCTACGACCACGGCCCGGGCATCGAGGGCGGCCCGCCGGGATCGCCCGACGCGGACGGCGACCGCTACATCGAGATCTGGAACCTGGTGTTCATGCAGTTCAACCGCGATGACCACGGCGTGATGCATCCGCTGCCCAAACCCTCGGTGGATACCGGCATGGGGCTGGAGCGCATCGCCGCGGTGCTGCAGGGTAAGCACTCCAACTACGAGATCGACCTATTCCAGGACCTGATCAAGGCCGCCGCCCGCGAGACGGGCCAGAAGCAGCTGAAGAACCCCTCGCTCAACGTCATCGCCGACCACATCCGCGCCTGCGCCTTCCTCATCGTCGACGGCGTGATACCCGGCAACGAGGGCCGCGGCTACGT
>DASTTC010000535.1:0-3104 GCA_035760345.1 Burkholderiales bacterium
TCGGGGAGAACGGCCGGGTAAAGGCGCTGCGCGCAGTGCGGCTCGAATGGAAGGACGGCAAGCCGGTGGAAGTTGCGGGCTCGGAGTTCGAGATGCCCGCCGACCTCGTGCTGCTCGCCATGGGCTTCGTTTCGCCGGTGCAGTCGGTGCTGGAAGCATTCGGTGCGCAGAAAGACGCGCGCGGCAATGCGCGCGCGGACACCGAGGGCGCCGTCGCCTACCGCACGACGGTGGACAAGGTCTTTTCCGCGGGCGACATGCGCCGCGGCCAATCGCTGGTAGTCTGGGCGATCCGCGAGGGGCGCCAGGCGGCGCGCGCGGTGGACGAATTCCTGATGGGCGCGAGCGAGCTGCCGCGCTAGTTCAGTCGCTGGTGGGGGCGATGCGGTACTCGAGAACTCCCGCCTCGCCGTTCAGGGTCTCCGAGAGCGAGCGCGTGTTGTCGGCCTTGAGCGTGCGCATCACCATCCGGTACTCGAAGAGGCGGCCGTCGCCGACCACCCGGTAATTGAGGTTGGAGACCGAGAAGCCGTGCCGGGCGACCAGCTCGCGCAGCGTGGATTCGGGCATAACGGCCTCCCGAGCGAAACGCACTGTGAAATTGGCGTAGAGCTCGGTGGGCATCTTGCCTTCGATCCAGCGGAACACCGACAGCGTGCCCAGCGTAAGCACCACGCCAAGTCCCGCGGCGAAGTAAAAACCGATGCCGGTAAGAATACCGATCGCGGCGGTCACCCAGATCGATGCGGCCGTGGTCAAGCCGCGCACGGTCAGGCCTTCCTTGACGATGACGCCCGCGCCGAGGAAGCCGATGCCGGTCATGATGCCCTGCGCCATGCGGGTCGGGTCCACTACCACGCGAGAGTCGCCTTGGGCGGCGAACCACTGATGCTCGTACACCGTGACCAGCATCAACAGGCTCGACGCGATGCACACCAGCGCATGCGTGCGGAAACCCGCGGCGCGGCCGCGGAAACTGCGCTCCAGGCCGATGATGCCGCCGGCGGCGAGCGCGGCGACGAGCCGGAAGCTGATTTCGAAGTACTCGTTGTTCAACCCGTGCCAGCCTTGTGTGGCGGTCATGTTACAGCGGTTTTCCATGATCTATCAATGAGTTCGACAGATTCCGGATGCTAGAATCCGCGCCATGAAGCTCGCCGTGGTCGTGCTTGCCGCCGGGCAGGGAAAGCGCATGCATTCGTCCCTGCCGAAGGTGCTGCACCGGCTGGCCGGAAGATCCTTGCTCGCCCACGTGATCGACGCGGCGCGTGCGCTCGAGCCCGCGCAGATCGTCGTGGTGCACGGACACGGTGGCAAGGAGGTTCGCACCGCGTTCGAGGGAGCGTCGCTGACCTGGGTGGAGCAGGCCGAGCAACTTGGCACCGGCCATGCGCTTGCCCAGGCAATGCCGAAGGTGGCGCGCGGCGCGCAAGTCCTGGTGCTGAACGGCGACGTGCCGCTGGTGCGCACCGAAACGCTCAAGCAGCTGGTGGCTGCGTCGCAGAAGGGCCTTGCCCTGTGCACTTGCGATCTGAGCGACCCCGCGGGCTACGGCCGCGTGGTGCGCGACGCGCGCAAACGCGTGCAGCGCATCGTCGAGCACAAGGACGCCACCGCGAGGCAATTGCGCATCCGCGAGTGGTACGCCGGTTTCCTGGCCGCGTCTGCGGACCGCCTCGCAGCGTGGCTGTCGAAGCTCAAACCCGCCAATGCGCAAAAGGAGTACTACCTTACCGACGTCATCGCCCTTGCCGTCAAGGATCGCGTTGCGGTTGAAACGGTGAAAGCCATGGACCCCTGGGAAGTGGCGGGGGTGAACTCGCGTCACGAACTGGCGCTGCTCGAGCGTGCCTACCAGAACACACAGGCGACAAAGCTGCTCGAAGCGGGCGTGGCGCTCGCCGACCTTGGGCGTGTCGACGTGCGCGGCGAGCTCGCGTGCGGCCGCGACGTGCACATCGACGTGAACTGCGTCTTTGAGGGAACGGTGAGGCTCGGCGACCGGGTGCGCATCGGTCCGAATTGCATCCTGCGCAATGTCACGGTGGAGGCGGACACCGAAGTGCTGGCGTTCTCCCTGCTCGAAGACGCCCAGATCGGCATGCGTTGTCGTGTAGGGCCCTATGCGCGCCTGCGCCCCGGCGCGCGGCTCGCCGAGGACGTGCACATCGGCAACTTCGTCGAGGTCAAGGCGAGCCGCCTCGGCGCCGGGTCCAAGGCGAACCATTTGACCTATATCGGCGACGCCGAAGTGGGATCGCGCGTAAACATCGGCGCCGGTACCATCACCTGCAACTATGACGGCGTCGCCAAGCATCGCACCGTGATCGAGGACGATTCGTTCATTGGCTCGGATGCGACCCTGGTCGCCCCGGTGACCATCGCCAAGGGGTCCTACATCGGCGCGGGCTCGACCATCAGCAAGAATACGCCGCCGGGGCAGCTCACCGTGGCGCGCGCGAAGCAGGTGTCGCTGCCGAACTGGAAGCTGCGGAAGAAATAGCCATGTGCGGAATAGTGGGCGCGGTGGCGAGGCGCGACATCCTGCCGGTGCTGATCGAGGGCCTGCGGCGGCTGGAGTACCGCGGCTACGATTCCTGCGGCGTGGCGGTCCTCGGCGCGGGAGATCTCGAGCGCGTGCGCAGCGTCGCCCGGGTCGAGGATCTCGCCGCGCAAGTGCGCAAACAGCGCCTGGCGGCCGAGACCGGAATCGCGCACACGCGCTGGGCCACGCACGGCGCTCCCGCCACGCACAACGCCCATCCCATGATCTCGCGCGGCGAGATCGCGCTAGTGCACAACGGCATCATCGAGAACTATGAAGAGCTTCGTTCGGAGCTCAAAGCCAAGGGCTACGAGTTCGACAGCCAGACCGACACCGAGGTGGTGACACACCTGGTGCACAGCCTGTACGACGGCGACCTGTTCCAGGCGGTGCAGCGCGCGGTCAAGCGACTGACGGGAGCCTATGCGATCGCCGTGGTGGCGAAAAGCCAACCGCACCGCGTGGTCGGCGCGCGCGCTGGTAGTCCGTTGGTCGTTGGCGTGGGCAAGAACGAGATGTTCGTCGCATCGGACGCGCTGGCCCTCGCCGGCACCACGGA
>DASTTC010000536.1:0-8653 GCA_035760345.1 Burkholderiales bacterium
TGAAGGCGCTGATCTCCACCGAGAACATCATCGGCCCCGACCAGCTCGACCGCTTCAACGGCTTCGTCGCGACGCGCGTGCTGGGCAGCGGCCGCCCGGGCGTGTCCTCGGGCGAAGCGATCACGGCCGTCGAGGAAGTCGCGCGCAAGGCGCTGCCCGAGGGCTACGACATCGCCTGGGCCGGCCAGGCGTTCCAGGAGAAGCGCACCGGGCAGCAGTCGGCGATCGCCTTCGGCCTCGCCATCGTCATGGTGTTCCTGATCCTCGCCGCGCTCTACGAGCGCTGGCTGCTGCCCTTCACCGTGGTGCTCGCGGTGCCGTTCGCCGTATTCGGTGCGCTGGGCTTGGTCGGCCTGCGCGGGCTGGAGAATGACATCTACTTCCAGATCGGCCTCGTCGTGCTGATCGGTCTCTCGGGCAAGAACGCCATCCTGATCATCGAGTTCGCGCAGCAGGGGTTCCTCGAGGGCAAAAGCGCGGTGGAAGCCGCGATGCACGCCGCGCGCCTGCGTTTTCGCCCGATCATCATGACCTCGCTCGCTTTCGTGCTCGGCGTGGTGCCGCTGATGCTGGCGAGCGGCGCGGGCGCGGGCGCGCGCCGCTCAATGGGCACCGGCGTGGTGGGTGGCATGCTGGCCGCCACCTTCATCGCCACCCTGTTCGTGCCGCTGTTCTTCGTGTTCGTCGCCCGCCGGCGCAAGCAGCGGCACGCGCCGGCCGAGAGCGCGCCATGAGGCGCCTCCTGCTCGTCGCCCTGCTGGCCGGCTGCACCACCCTCGGTCCGGACTACGAGCGTCCCGGGTTGGCGCTGCCGGCCGCGTACCCGGACCCGGACGCCGCGCCGGCACAGGCCGAACCGCTCGCCCCGCGATGGTGGCAGGCCTTCGGCGACGCGCGGCTCGACGAGCTGGTGGCCGCGGCGCGCGCCGCGAACAGCGACCTGCGCATCGCCGCCGCGCGCGTGCAGGAAGCCGAAGGCCTGGCGCGCGAGGCGGGCGCCGCCTACACCCCCGAGGTGCTCGCCGGCGCCTCCGCCGTGCGCAATCGCGTAAGCCGCGAGACCGAGCCGCCCGGCGGCGCGCCGATCGAGCGCACGCAATACCAGGCGCTCGTCTCGACCAGCTTCGAGATCGACTTCTGGGGCCGCTATGCGCGCACCGCCGAGGCTGCGCGCGCGAACCTGCTCGGCGCGCGCTACGCGCACGCGCTGGTCGATATCACGCTCACCGGCGCGGTGGCGCAGACCTACTTCGCGCTGCGCGCGCTCGACGCGCAGCTCACCGTGTTCGACGAGGCGCTGCGCCTGCGCGCCGACTCGCTCGCCATCGCGCGCGCGCGGCTCGACGCGGGACTCGCCGCCGAGCTCGACGTCTACCAGGCGCAGGCCGCGCTGGCCGACGCGCAAGTGCAGCGGCGCGAGGCGGCGACGAGCCGCGCGCTCCTCGAGCGCCAGCTCGCCACGCTCACCGGACGCCTGGACCTCAGCCTTCCCGCGCAGGTACTGGGGCCGGACCTGTTCGCGCTGCCGGTGCCTCCCGCGCCGCCCGCGGGACTGCCCTCGGCGCTGCTCGAGCGCCGCCCCGACATCCGCGCCGCCGAGCAGCAGCTGGTGGCCGCCAATGCGCTCATCGGCGTAGCGCGCGCGGCGCTCTTCCCGTCCATCTCGCTCACCGGCGCGCTCGGCGGGCAGAGCGCGGAGCTCTCCGACCTGCTCTCCAGCGGCGCGCGCATCTGGTCGCTCGGCTTCGGCCTCACGCTGCCGATCTTCGATGGCGGGCGGCGCTCGGCGCGCGTCGAGCAAGCCGAGGCGCGCCGCGAGCAGGCGCTCGCCGCCTACCAGCGCGCGGTGGAGAGCGGCTTTCGCGAGGTGGCCGACACCCTGGTCAGCCTCGAGCAGGCCGCGGCAAGCGAGGCTGAGCTGCGCGTACGGCGCGCGGCCGCGCGCGGCGCGCTCGAGCTCTCCACGCTGCGCTACGAGTCGGGCTATTCGCCGTACCTCGAGGTGCTGGACGCGCAGCGCACGGCCAACGACGCCGAGCTGGCGCTGGTGCGCAACCGCCTGGCGCGCCTCGCTTTCAGCGTCGATCTGATGAAGGCGCTGGGCGGCGGCTGGCGCGAGGCGAACTAGCCCGCGCGGGCGCGCTTCGGAACTAGCGCGCGCGAGCGCGCTTCGGAACTAGCGCGCGCGAGCGCGCTTGTTCGCCAGGCGCTCTCGCGTCCTGGCGACGTCCACCACGAAGCGCACGTGCTCGCCGCGGCCGCACTCCTCGACGGCGTCGCGCACGGTGAACGCGCAGCGCACGCTGCGGCCCTGCACCTCCACGACCTCGAAGCGAATCGTCACCGGCATGTCGCGCGGCGTGGCGGCGAGGTGGTCGATGACCACACGTGTGCCCACCGTGTCCTCGCCCGGGTCAAGGTGCTGCTTGAGGAAATCGCGGATCGCGTACTCGACGTCGCTCACCATCATGGGCGTGGCGTAGACCGCGTTCTCCGGGCCCATGAAGGCGATGCAGCGCCCGGTGTCCACGACGAGGGCCTTTACCCCGGCGAGGCCGGGCGCGAGCGAGGCCTTCATGCCCCGCCCGCCACACCCGTCAATACGCGGGTCACGCTCTTCACGCAACCGCCGCAGGTCATGCCCTCGAGCTCGACGCGGGCGACGGCGGGGACGGCGAGGGCGTTCATCTGATGAATGATAAGCCAGCGAACGACGCGTCGCCGTGTGGGTCGCCGCGGCGGCGCGTATTGACATCGTCGACGCAGGCACTTTAGGCTGCCGGGTAGAGGTCGGACCACCGACCACTTTTCATCCTTGAGGAGGGGGTGGGGCATCGGGCGCGAGGGCGGAGCGCACTCGCTCGAGTACTACACCGATTTGCAGAACGTTTGCGTGAAGCTCTGAGGGAGGAGCAGGCATGAGCGCCTACATCGTCGCCGACATCGACATCACCGACCCGGAAGCGTATGAGCAGTACAAGCCGCTCGCCAGCGCGGCGATCGAGAAATACGGCGCCAGGCCGCTAGCGCGCGGCGGGGACGTGGAGACGGCAGAGGGCGACTGGAAGCCGAAGCGCTTCGTCATCCTCGAGTTCCCGTCGATGGAGCAGTTGAGGAAGTTCTACGACTCGCCGGAGTACGTGAAGGCGCGGACGATCCGGCAGCAGGCCTCGAAATCCAATCTCATTTTCGTGAAAGGAGTCTAGCCATGTTGCGCGCGTTGATGCTCCTGGTTCTTTTCTCGCTGAGTCTTCATGCGATTGCGCAGCAGAAAGTCATCCGGGCATGGCACACCGAGACCCAACCCAACTCGCAGGAAGCGATGCGCAACATCGCCAAGCGCTTCGAGGCGCGGAACCCCGGCGTCAAGGTCGAGGTCGAGGCGCTCGCCTGGGGCGACCTTGAGCCGCGCATCATGTCCTCGCTCGCCGCCGGCGCGCCCCCGGAGCTCTCTCACGGCCAGCCCATCACCTGCGCGGCGCTGCAGTCGAAGGGCATGCTGCTGCCGCTCGACGAGGTGGTGAGCGCGATCGGCGAGGCGAACATCTGGGACCAGGTGAAGCGCGTCTGCCGCGCGGGCGGCAGCCAGTACGGGCTGGTGCACGCCGCGGGCACGTCGCTCCTGATCTACCGCAAGGACCTGGCGCGGAAGCTGGGTCTCAAGCCGCCCAAGACCTGGGCTGACCTCATCGCCAACGCCAAGGCGTTCAGCGCGCAAGGCATGGCCGGCATCACCATCCCGGGCGACAACCTCTTCGTCAACATCCTGCTCGGCGAGCTGATCAAGGCCAACGGCGGCGTTCTCTTCGACAAGCAGAACCGCCCGCAGATGACCTCCAAGCAGATGATCGAGACGCTCGAGTTCATCCGCGAGCTCACGCGCTACGCGCCCAGGGGCTGGGAGGGGCACGGCTACCTCGAGACCTTCGCCAACCTCTACGGGCAGAAGGCGGCGATGATGTATCAGGGCTACGGCCGCGGGGCGTCGCTCATCGAGAAGGGCGCGCCCAAGGAGATGGCGAACGCCGAGACCTTCGACGTGTGGGTGAAGCCGCACGGCCCGAGCGGCAGCGAGCCGGCGGCGCAGGTTGACCAGGAGCCCTGGATGCTCTTCAAGGGCGCGAAGAACCCGAAGGAGGCTATCGCCTTCCTGAAGTTCTTCTACCAGAAGGAGAACTACCTCGAGTACATTCAGACGGTGCCGATCCACTTCTTCCCCATCACCAAGTCGCTGCGCGCCGACCCCGACTACCAGGCGACGCCGATGATCCAGCGCTGGAAAAGCTGGATCGAGGTGCAGGAGCACTACCTCAATAACGACCAGGGCAAGCCGACGCTGGTCGTCGACTGGGAGGACATGAACGCCAAGCCCTACCTGATGGAGGTGCTGGGCAGCGGCATCATGCGCGACATGGTGATGGAGGTAGCGGTCGAGGGCAAGCCCGCGCGCGAGGCAGCCTCGCGCGCGCAGGGCCGGCTCGAGGCGATGCTGAAGTCCAAGGGCTACCTCAAGTAGCCAGCGCGGCGGTGCGGCGTCGACCTTCCGGCGGGACGGGCGCAGCGCTCGTCCTGCCCGCCCTGCTGCTGCTCGCGGCGCTGACCCTCTATCCCGTCGCTTACGGGATCTGGCTCAGCCTCTTCAGCAAGCACTCGTTCTTCCCGGAGCAGAGCTTCGTCGGCGCCGCGAACTACCTCGCCATCGCTGCCGACGAGGAGTTCTGGCGCTCGCTGCGCCTGGGGCTCGTCTACTCGCTCTCGACCATCGGGCTGCAGCTCGTCCTCGGCGTCGGCGTGGCGCTCCTGCTGCACCAGTCCTTCCCGGGGCGGGGCCTCGTGCGCGCGCTCACCATCTTTCCCTACGTGGTCCCGACGGTGATCGCCGTCATCATCTGGAAGTGGCTGCTCAACAACCAGTTCGGGCTGGTGAACCACGCCCTCGAGGCCGCAGGGCTGATCGACGAGCCGATCAGCTGGATGGGCCACGAGTGGATCATGGTCTCGCTGATCCTGGTGAGCGTCTGGCAGTTCTTCCCCTTCGTGGTGCTCGCGGTGCTCGCGCGGCTGCAGACCATCCCGCCCGAGCTCTACGAGGCGGCAAAGGTCGACGGCGCGAACGCGCTGCGCCGGTTCATCCACGTCACGCTGCCGCAGCTCGCCTCGGTGCTCTTCGTCGTGGTGCTGCTGCGCTCGATCTGGATGTTCACCAAGTTCGACACGCCCTGGCTGATGATCCAGGGCGGCGGCGCCGAGACCTACATCCGCACGCTGCCGGTGTACACCTACCAGCGCACCTTCGCCTGGTACGAGGCCGGCCGGGGCTCGGCGATGGCGGTGATCATGTTCCTGATACTGGTTGCCGCCGCCGCGGTCTACTTCCGCCTCTGGCGCCGGGAGGAGAAGCTGTGAGGCGCGCGGCGCTGTGGTGCGCGGTGGCGGCGCTCGTCTTCCTCGTCGCCTTCCCCTTCGCCTGGATGATCGCCACCGCATTCAAGCCGGCGCGCGAGATCTTCGTGTCGCCGCCAACGCTCCTGCCGTCGAGCTTCACGCTCGACAACCTGACGCGGCTGTTCCTCGAGACGCGCTTTGCCACCTACCTCGCCAACAGCCTGCTCGTCGCCTCGGGCACGGTGGTGCTCACGCTCGCGGTGGCGGTGCCCGGCGCCTACGGACTGACGCGCTACCGCTTCCGCTTCCGCGAGGCGATCTCGGCGACTATCCTGTTCACCTACATGTTCGCGCCGATCATGATCATCATCCCGTTCTACGTGCTGATGCGCTCGCTCGGGCTCATCAACACCCACCTGGGACTCGTGCTCGCCTACACCGCGTTCTGCCTGCCCTTCGCGCTGTGGCTGCTGCGCACCTACTTCCAGGCCATCCCGGCCGAGCTCGAAGAGGCGGCGCTCACCGACGGGGCGAGCCGCGCGCAGGCCGTGGCGCGCGTAGTGCTGCCGCTCGCGCTGCCGGGGGTAGTTGCCACTGCGACCTTCACCTTCATACTCGCCTGGAACGACTACATCTTCGCGCGCGTGCTGATCAGCGCCGACGAGCTGAAGACGCTGCCGGTGGGCATCGCCGACCTGTACAACGCCTCGGTCGTCGACTGGGGCGTCATCATGTCGGCGGGCATGGTGGTGCTGGTGCCGGTGCTGGTCATGTTCCTCTTCGTGCAGCGCTCGCTTGTCGCCGGCTGGGGCGCGGGCGGGGTGAAGGGCTAGCGGCATGGCCAAGCTCGCCCTGCGCGGCGTGCGCAAGCGCTACGACGGGGAGCCGCGTGACGCCGTCAGCGCCATGGACCTCGAGGTCGCCGACGGCGAGCTCCTCGTGCTGGTCGGCCCCTCGGGCTGCGGCAAGACCACGACGCTGCGCATCGTGGCCGGGCTCGAGGAGCCGAGCGAAGGGGAGATCTGGATCGGCGGCCGGTGCGTAGACGGCGTCGCGCCCAAGAATCGCGACGTGGCGGTGGTGTTCCAGAACTACGCGCTCTACCCGCACATGAGCGTGTTCGACAATATGGCCTTCGGCCTGCGCATGCGTGGCACGCCGCCCGCCGAAGTGCGCGCGCGCGTCGAGCAGGCGGCGGCGCTGCTCGGCATCGGCGAGCTGCTCGCGCGCCGGCCGGCGCAGCTCTCGGGCGGGCAGCGCCAGCGCGTCGCCATGGGGCGCGCCATCGTGAGACAGCCCCAGCTCTTCCTATTCGACGAGCCGCTCTCCAACCTCGACGCCAAGCTGCGCGCGCAGATGCGCACCGAGATCAAGCGCCTGCACCAGCGCCTGGGCGCGACGACGGTCTACGTCACGCACGACCAGGTGGAGGCGATGACCCTCGCCACGCGCATCGTCGTCATGAACGCGGGGCGCATCGAGCAGATCGGCGCCCCCTCGGAGCTCTACGCGCGGCCGGCGACCCAGTTCGTCGCGGGCTTCATGGGAACGCCCGCGATGAACTTCATGCCCTGCCGGCTGGCGGCGAACGGTGCCGGACTCGCCGTCGAGCTTGGGGGCGGGGCGCGCCTCGCCGTGCCGAGGGCGCTCGAACCCGCCTACCGTGCCCATGCCGGGCGTGAGCTCGTCCTCGGCCTGCGCCCCGAGCACCTCGTCGAGCGCGCTTCGGGCGCGCCGGCCGACGTGGTGCTCGCCCTGGAAGTTGAAGTCGTTGAGCCACAAGGCATCGACACCCTCGCGCTCGGGCGCGTCGGCGCGCACGAGATCTGCGCGCGCCTGCCCGCGGCCTCCGCCGCGCGCCCCGGCGCGCGTCTGGAACTCGCCGCAGACATGGTGCATATGCACCTCATCGACCCCGCCACTGGCCGCGTGATCCGTTAGACGGGGACTCCTGCCGAAGATTGAAAGGAGATGAAAGGATGAACTCATGAAAGGCGCCACCGCGCGCAGGCGCCAGGCGTTCACGCCGCTGCACAGCGCACGCAAGTCCGATGAGGTGTACGACCAGCTCCTGCGGCTGGTCCGCGCCGGGCGCTATCCGCCGGGCAGCCGCCTGCCCTCCGAGCGCGACCTTGCCGCGCAGATCCACGCGAGCCGCCAGACGGTGCGCGAGGCTCTGTACCGGGCGGAGCTGGCCGGGCTCATCGAAGTGCGCCACGGCACCGGCAGCTTCGTCGTCGACGCGACGCCGCACGAACCGCTCGACACCTCGCTCGCCGCGCTCGTCGACCAGGAGGCCGATCGCATCGCCGAGTTCTTCGAGATCCGCAGGCTCGTCGAGGGCTGGTGCGTCGCGCAGGCCGCGCGGCAAGCGCGCGCCGCAGACCTGGCGGCGATGCGGGAAAAGCTCGACCGCATGAAGGCGCTCGAACTCACGGACCCGGGGTGGGAGCAGAACGACGTCGAGTTCCACGTCGCCATTGCACGAGCGACCCGCAACCCCATGGCCGTGCGCATGATAGAGATCCTGCGCGAGACCTTCGGAGCGCTCTACCGGCTGAGGCGGGTGGCGAACCACCTCGAGAGTAAGCCGCTCATCTGGAAGCACCACTGGGCGATCTACGATGCGATCCGGCGCCGCTCCCCCGAGGCGGCCACCAAGGCGATCGTCGCGCACATGGACTACATCGAGAGCAAGCTCGACGCGAGCGTCCGCAAGATCAAGTCCTGAAAAGGGTCGGGCCGTCGCCTCGGCGCTCGCCCGCCGCGAGAGTTCATCGCGCCAGCAGCACCGGCAGCGTCGCGAGGTCGAGCACCTTGGAGGCCACCGAAGAGGCGAATAGATTGCCCGCGGCGCCCATGCCGCTGGTGCCGATGACGATCAGGTCGCAGCGGGTCTTGCCGGCGTGGCGCACGATGGTCTCGGCGGCCGGGCCGACGAGCACGTGCGAGCGGAATTCCAGCTTCGCGCGCTGCAGCTTCTTCGTCGCCGCCGCCAGGTTCGCCTCGCCCTGCTCGCGGTACCAGCGCGCGAGCTCGTCCTTCTTGATGCGCAGCGCGCCGCGCGTCAGGTTCGAGATCGAGTGGTGCACGGTGACCAACTCGACCGCCGGCGGCTCGCGGTACCAGTTCGCGTGCGCCACCAGCCAGTTCACCGCTTCGAGCGAGGTCTTCGAGCCGTCCACCGCGACCAGGATCTTCATGCAGGCTCCCGCGTAGTCGTGAGATGCCCCAATGATATGCCAGCGCCGGGGCCGGCTTTGACCTG
>DASTTC010000537.1:0-3291 GCA_035760345.1 Burkholderiales bacterium
CCAGAAATAGCTGATCTGCAAGGCGACCGCGCGGTTGAAAGTCTCCTGCACGGCCGGCTGACAGCCGATGGGAAAGCGGATCGCGCCGAGCTTGTCCTGGCCGCTACCGAACGCAGTTATCGACGCAACGGCTGTGCAAAGACCCAAGGTCACGGCTATCGCCGATTGACGCAGTTTCATATTTCCTCCATGGCATGTGAGTTTCAATGTTTCCCGCCGCCGCAGATCCATTCCTGTTCTGCGTCTGGTTCATCCCGCCTTTCGCGCCAGGAACGCATAGCCGTACACCCCGAACTGGCGCGCCTTCTTCTCGCCGCCCGCCTCGCCGAACGTATCGAACGCCTTGCCGATCCGGATTTCCACGAAACCTACCTCCTGCAGCATCGCCCGCCAGCCTTCACACGGAAGGCCACCGGCGATTCAGGCGGTCCACAGATCGATGTTGCGCAGTGCCGACTCGGGGACCGGCTTGCCGTTCGCGATGTCGGCGAACTGCAGCCACCCGCCCGGGCGCAGCACGCGCTGGATCTCCTGGAACGCCCCCCGCTTGTCCGCGCACAGGTTGATCACGCCGTTGCTCATGACGACGTCCGCCCAGCCGTCCTCGACGGGCATCTCCTCGATGAGGCCTTCGCGAAACTCCACGTTGTCCAGGCCCATCTGCACGGCGGCGGCGCGCGACCGCGCGAGCATGTCGGGGAGCATGTCGACGCCGATCACGCGCCCGCCGGGTCCGACCTGCCGGGCGGCGATGAAGCAGTCGAAGCCCGCGCCCGAACCGGCGTCGACGACGCGTTCGCCTCGCTCAAGCGGGCGCAGCGAGAACGGGTTCGCCACGCCGGCGAAGGACTCGACCGCGCTGTCCGGCATGGCGTCCACCACGCCCATGTCGTATTCGAGCCGTTTCGCCAGGCGCCTGCCGGTGTGGAAGTGAAACTCGCCGTGCGGGTTGGTGGCCACTTCCCGGTATTTGCTCTTCACCTCCTCGCGGAGGGCCTCCGGGTCGACGGGGGTGGACGTGCTCATGATGCCTCCTCTATTGACGGGTCAGAAGCTGAGTGTCGCGGCGCCCTTCTTGATCTCTTCGTGCATGACGCTCGCGCCGGAGATGATAGCGCCTTCGATCAGGTCCGTGTGCTCATAGCCTCGCGCCTTGACGCAAGGTGTGCAGGCCCACACCGTTCCGCCGCGCTTCATGAAGTCCTGTACCAACTCGCGCAGTGGGCTCAGGGGCGCCACGGACGTCATGTCGATCGCCTTCTTGCGCACCAGGTCCACCGAGGCGCTGGTCAGGAATACCGAGACCCTCAGACCGGCGGTCAGGCCGCCGCAGGCGATGGTGAAGGCGACCGAGGAAACCTCGTGATCGGCGCCGTGGGTCATGAGAACGACGAGGCTGCGGCTGTCTGCCATGGGTGCTTCTCCTTTCAAGGGGTTGTTTATAGGTGTCGCCGTGCGACCAGGCGCCAGGCGCCGCCGAGGACACGCGGCAGCACGACGCCGAGGTTGCGGTTTACGTTCAGCCCGGCGGCCTTGCAGTGCCGCGCGAAGGCCTGCGGGTCCCTGCAGGCGAGCGCGTAGCCGGCGATGCCGGGTGCGTGCGGCGCGACGCCGAGGAGCTCCCGCACCTGCGCGCGCGTGCCGATCAGCACCTTGCCGCGATCGGTCTGGAGCGCGATGAGCTTGCCTTCGCGCCGCGGCAGAGCGCCCATGAAGCGCGCCCAGCGCGCGGCGGCGTTCACGGGGTTGGTGGCGCTCACGTAGGCGGCGGCGAGCCCGAGCACGCCGTTCCTGTGGCGCAGGTGCTGCGCTCGCCAGATGGCCTCGGGCGCGAGGTGCTCGACGTACTGCACGCGGCCTTCGGGCATCTTGCCCGGCGCGGCGCGCACCACGTTGAAACGCACCGTCATGCCGTCTTCGACCTTGCGCTCGAGGCGCACCAGCGGCTGCGGCGCGAAACCGTGCGCCTGCAGCCGGAAATGCTCTGCTTCGGCCGCCGGCGTGCCGAAGCACACCAGGTGCACGCCGCGGTAGCGGCGCATCGAGCGGCGCAGGCGGAGGGCGTTCGGCGTGTCGTCGGTGGGCATGAGGAACTCCAGGTACCCGTCGGCGAGCATCACGCAACGGTTCGAGGTGCCCGCCGGCCCGTCCTGCGTCACCTGCGCCGAGACCGGCGTCACCGCGAAGCCGAGCGCCTCCAGCAGGGCGCCCACCTTGTCGAGGTCCTCCACGAAATGCGAAACATGGTCCAGGACCAGCTCACCCGGGGGCGGGCGCTGGCGGTCGGCGGCGCGCATGGCGCGCTAATATAACTGCATGACCAAGCCGGTCGATACTCCTGCAGCGACACTGACGGGCGCGGAAGCGGTGGTGGAGATGCTTCGCGCGCATGGCGTGGAAGTGATTTTCGGGTTGTGCGGGGATACCAGCCTGCCCTTGTACGACGCGCTGGCGCGATTGCCGCATGGACTTAAGCACGTGCTGACGCGGGATGAAAGGCATGCCGCCTACATGGCGGACGGCTACGCGCGGGTTTCGGGCAGGGTCGGCGTGTGCGAGGGGCCGTCCGGGGGAGGGGCGACCTACATCCTGCCGGGGCTGGTGGAGGCGAACGAGTCCTCCGTGCCGGTGCTCGGCATCAACACCGACATCTCGGTTTCCTCGCGCGGGCGCTTCACGCTCACCGAGTTGGATCAGAAGGCGCTGATGAAGCCGTTGACCAAGTGGAACGCGGTGCTCGATCGCTCGGCGGACATTCCACGCACTTTTCGCGCGGCGTTCAACGCCGTGACCACGGGGCGTCCCGGTGCGGCGCACATCGCGCTGCCGTTCGACGTGCAGAACGGGCCGGTGGAGCGCGCCGACGTGTGGGGCGACCCGTCGCTGGGCTTGTGCCCGTCGCGGCGCGTGGCGCCGGATCCCTATTGCGTCGAGATGGCGGCGAAGCTGCTGCGCCATGCCAGGCGCCCCGTGTTCCTCTGCGGCGGCGGGCTGGTGATCGCCCGGGCGCAGGACGAGCTCATCGAGCTGGCGGAGCGCCTGTCGGCGCCCGTTGCCACCACCATCAGCGGCCAGGGCTCCATTTCCGAGGAGCACCCGCTCGCGGTCGGCGTGGTGGGCTCCAACGGCGGCACGCCGGAGACGCGCTCGATCGTGGACCAGGCCGACCTGGTGGTGTTCGTGGGCTGCCGCGCGGGTTCCGTCACCACCGAGCGCTGGCGGCATCCGGCGCCCGGTGCGGCGAAGGTGGTCCACCTCGACGTGGATGCTGAAACGGTGGGGGTGAACTAC
>DASTTC010000538.1:0-2210 GCA_035760345.1 Burkholderiales bacterium
CACCAGGTCGGCGCCGAGCAGCTGGTGCGCGTCGCGCACCAGCGCGCGGCTGACGCGGTCGGCGAAGAAACTCACGCTCGTGATGCTCGCCACCGCCACCACCAGCGCCGCGGCGAGCACGCGCAGTTCGCCCGAGCGCCAATCCCGGGCCAGCATGCGCAGCGCCAGTGGCATCAGGCGTCAACCCTTTCGGCCACGATTCGGCCGGCGGCCAGCCGCACGATGCGCGTGCAGCGCTGCGCAAGGTGCTCATCATGCGTCACCAGGATGAGCGTGGTGCCCGCCTCCCGGTTCAAGCGGAACAGCAGCTCGATCACCGCGTCGCCCGACTGCGCGTCGAGGCTGCCCGTGGGCTCATCGGCCAGCAGCAGTTGCGGACGCACCACGAAGGCGCGCGCCAGCGCCACGCGCTGCTGCTCGCCGCCCGAGAGGTGCTTGGGATAGTGGTGCACGCGCTCGGCGAGGCCGACGTGCGCCAGGATCTCGCGCGCCGCGTCCTCGGCATCCTCGCGTCCCGCGAGCTCCAGCGGCAACATGACGTTCTCGAGCGCAGTGAGCGAGGGCAGCAGCTGGAAGGACTGGAACACGAACCCCACCGAGCGCCCGCGCCGCTCGGCGCGCGCGTCCTCGTCGAGCGCGAACAGGTCCTCGCCGGCCAGCTCGACGGTTCCGACGGTGGGCGTATCGAGGCCCGCGAGCAGGGCGAGCAGCGTGGACTTGCCCGAGCCCGAGGCGCCGACGATGGCCACCACCTCCCCCGGCATGACGGCAAGGTCGATTTCCCGGAGAATGACCAGGTCCGCCTCGCCACTCTTGACTGTCTTGCCGATGCCCCTTGCTGCCAGAACGCTCGTTGCCTGCCTGTTCATATGCCTTTCTAGTGGGGCCTGGGGAAAGTCGATTCTGGTGCTCGGGGACAGCCTGTCGGCCGCCTACGGCATCGCCGCGAAGCGCGGCTGGGTGGCGCTGCTCGCCGAGCGGCTGGAACGCGAGCGCCCCGATTATAGCGTCGTGAACGCCAGCATTTCGGGTGAAACCACCGCCGGCGGCCTCGCGCGGCTGCCGCGCGCCCTTTCGCAGCACAAGCCTGCGGTGGTGATCCTCGAACTGGGCGCCAACGACGGCCTGCGCGGCCTGCCAGTCGCAGAAATGCGCAACAATCTCGACACCATGATCGGCCTGTCGAAGAAAGCGGGCGCGCGCGTGCTGCTCGTCGGCATGCAGATCCCGCCCAACTACGGCCCGGAGTACACGCGCGATTTCGAGACCGCCTTTGGCGCGCTCGCCCGACGCCACAAGACGGCGTGGGCGCCGTTCCTGCTCGAAGGCGTGGCGGACGACCTGCGCCTGTTCCAGCCCGACCGCATCCATCCCACCGAGCAAGCGCAGCCGATCCTGCTCGAGAACGTGTGGAAGGCGCTGCGGCCGATGCTCAAGTCACCGTAAGGCGCGCGTGTCCTAATGAGAGCGCCCTCGCCGTCCGTCGCCATGGACGCATCGATCCTGACGACGTTCGATGCGATCATCGACGCGCGCTCGCCCTCGGAGTACGCCGAAGACCACGTGCCGGGCGCGTTGTCGCTGCCGGTGCTGGACGACGCGGAGCGTGCCCGCGTCGGCACGATGTACGGCCAGGAATCGCCGTTCGCGGCGAGGCGCGTGGGAGCGGCGCTCGTCGCGCGCAACATCGCGCGCCATCTCGAGACCGCCTTTGCCGACAGGCCCAGAACCTGGCGGCCGCTCGTGTACTGCTGGCGCGGCGGCAAGCGCAGCGGCGCCTTTGCGCACGTGCTGCGCGAGGTGGGCTGGGCGGCGCAAACGCTCGAGGGCGGCTACCGCGCCTACCGCCGCTGGATCGTCGGGCAGCTCGCGGCGCTGCCGCGCGAATTCGACTGGCGCGTCGTGCACGGTGCCACCGGCACCGGCAAGAGCCGCCTGCTGCGCGCGCTCGCTCGTGGCGGCGCGCAGGTCCTCGACCTGGAAGCGCTCGCCGCACACCGCGGCTCGGTGCTGGGCGAGTTGCCCGGTACGCCGCAGCCGTCCCAGAAAATGTTCGAAAGCCGCCTGCATGCGGCCCTGCGCGCCCTCGATCGCACCCGCGTGGTGTACGTGGAGGGCGAGAGCCGCAAGATCGGGCAGGTGCAGGTCCCCGAGGCGCTGATCGAGGCGATGCGCGCAGCCGCCTGCGTGCTGCTGCAGGCCGCGCAGGA
>DASTTC010000539.1:0-2045 GCA_035760345.1 Burkholderiales bacterium
GAACGGCCAAGTCTAGCCGTTCCGGCACTACCCGGCAGGACAACCGGAGAGGTAGAATCGGCGCCGTCCCCCTTGCGGAGCGAGCGCGAAATGAGCGACGTGGCAGCGTATTCCGTGCGCGACGGCATCGCCGTCATCACCCTCAGCAATCCCCCCGTCAACGGCCTCGGCAACGCGCTGCGCGCGGGCATCGCCGCGGGCCTGGAGAAGGCCGACTCGGACCCCGACGTGAAGGCGGTGGTGCTGATCGGCACGAGCAAGGTGTTTTCGGGCGGCGCCGACATCCGGGAATTCAACAAGCCGATGACCAAGCCGAGCCTGCCGGAGGTGAACGACCTGCAGGATTCGATGCAAAAACCGCTGGTGGCGGCCATCGGCGGCTTCGCGCTCGGGGGGGGTCTCGAGCTCGCGCTGGGCTGCCACTATCGCATCGCGCTGGACAAGACCGTGCTCGGGCAGCCCGAGGTGAAGCTGGGGCTCCTCCCCGGCTCGGGCGGCACGCAACGCCTGCCGCGGATCATCCCGGTGCATGAGGCGGCGCGCATGATCATCCTCGGCGACCCCATCCCCGCGGCGCGGGCGAAGGAGCTGGGGCTGCTGGACCAGATCGTGAGCGGCGACCTGCTCGAGGCGGGCGTGGCCTACGCGAAACAGCTGGTCGCCGAGGGCAAGGGGCCGCGGCGCATCCGCGACATGCCCCCGATGGTGGAAGGCGACCAGAAGGCGCTGCTCGAGGCGGTGCCCGCGCAGGCCGCGAAAAGCGCCGGCGGCAACCCGGCGCCGGCCGAGATCGCCAAGTGCATCCAGGCCGCGGTGACGCTGCCGTTCGACGAGGGGCGCAAGGTCGAGCGCGAGCGCTTCGAGTACCTGGTCAACACCGTGGAATCGAAGGCGCTGCGGCACATGTTTTTCGCCGAGCGCCAGACCTCGAAGATTCCCGACGTGCCCGAGGACACCCCGGTGCGCGACATCAAGAAGGCCGCGGTGGTGGGCGCCGGCACCATGGGCGGCGGCATCGCCATGAGCTTCGCCAACGTGGGCATCCCGGTGGTGATCACCGACGTCTCGCAGGAGGCGCTCGACAAGGGCATGAAGAAGATCCGCGACAACTACGAGGCCACGGTGAAGCGCGGCAGGCTCAAGCCCGAGGAGATGGAAAAGCGCTTCGCGCTGATCCAGCCCAGCACCGACCTCAACGCCGCGCGTCCCGCCGACATCATCATCGAGGCGGTGTTCGAGCGGATGGACGTGAAGCAGGACATGTTCAAGAAGATCGACGCCGTGATGAAGCCCGGCGCGATCCTCGCCACCAATACCTCCACCCTCGACGTGAACAAGATCGCCGAGGTCACCAAGCGGCCGCAGGACGTGATCGGCACGCACTTCTTCTCGCCCGCCAACGTGATGCGGCTGCTGGAGGTGGTGCGCGGCGCGAAGACCGGCAAGGATGTCCTCGCCACCACCATGAAGCTCGGGAAGAAGCTGAAGAAGGTGCCGATCGTCTCGGGTGTGTGCGACGGCTTCATCGGCAATCGCATGCTCGAGCGCTACACGCAGCAGTCGGGCTTTCTGCTCGACGAGGGCGCGAGCCCGCTGCAGGTGGACGCGGCGCTGCAGAACTGGGGCATGGCGATGGGGCCCTTCACCATGTCGGACATGGCGGGCAACGACATCGGCTGGGACGTCAGGAAGCGCCGCTACTACGAAAAGCCCGACATGGCGTATTCCAAGTTCGCCGACAAGGTGTGCGAGCTCGGCCGCTACGGGCAAAAGACCGGCAAGGGCTTCTACCGCTACGAGCCGGGGAACCGCAAGGCGATTCCCGACCCGGAAGTCGACGCGCTGCTGGACAAGTACCGCAATGAAAACGGCCTGCAGACGCGCGAGATCTCCGACGAGGAAATCGTGGAGCGCTGCATCTACGCGCTGGCGAACGAGGGCGCGAGGATCCTCGAGGAGGGCATCGCGCTGCGGGCCTCGGACGTGGACATGGTGTACCTCACCGGCTACGGCTTCCCCGCGCACCGCGGCGGGCCGATGTTCTA
>DASTTC010000540.1:0-5995 GCA_035760345.1 Burkholderiales bacterium
CAGCGGCGCGCGCAGATTCGAGCCCATCAGCTCCTCCCAGTGGCTCGATTCGATCTCGCCGAGGTGCGTGGGGTAGAAGGCCGAAGCGTTGTTGACGAGGAAATCCAGGCGCGCGTAGCGCTGCAGCGCGGCGCCCACCAGTGCCTGCGGCGCGATGGGCGCGAGCAGGTCGCCTTTCACGCGCGTGGCGCTGCCGGCGCGCGCCGCGTTCAATTCCTTTTCCAGCTGCGCGGCCGCGGCGTCGGCGCTGCGGTAGTGGATCACGATGCTCGCACCGGCCGCGTGCAGGCGGCGCGCGATCGCCTCGCCGACGCGCCGCACCGCGCCCGTCACCAGCGCCACCTTGCTCTCGAGGCTCATCTCCTGCATGCGGGGAATTCTAGGTTAAATTCGCCGCATGCTGCCCGAGCCCGATGCCGATGCGCTCGCCGCGAGCGCGCGGCTCGCCGAGCGCATCCGCGCGCAGATCGCGCAGGACGGTGGCTGGATCTGCTTTGCGCGCTACATGGAACTGGCGCTTTACGAGCCGGCGCTGGGCTACTACGCGGGCGGCGCGGCCAAGTTCGGCGCGCCCGGGGACTTCGCCACCGCACCGGAGATGGGTCGGCTGTTCGCGCAAACGCTCGCACGGCAGGTGGGCGCGCTGCTCGCACCGGGCGACGCGGTGCTCGAGTTCGGCGCCGGCAGCGGCGCGCTCGCCGCGACGCTGATCGAGGCGCTGGCGCCCGAGCGCTATCTGATCCTCGAGACGAGCGCCGAGCTCGCCGCGCGCCAGCGCGAGCGCCTGGGCACGCGCGCACAGTGGATCGATCGACTGCCCGAGGGGTTTCGCGGCGTGATGATCGCCAACGAGGTCGCCGACGCGATGCCCGTGCATGCGCTCGCGTGGCGCGGCGGCGGCGTGATGGAGCGCGGGGTCGCCGAGATCGACGGTCGATTGGTCTGGGCCGAGCGCCCCGCCGCGAGCGGGGTGCTGGCCGCGGCGCGCCGGCTCGAGGTGCCGGTGCCGTATGAAAGCGAGATCGGCCTGGTGTCGCGCGCGTGGATGAAGCTGCTGGCCGCGCGCCTCGCGCGCGGCGCGCTGCTGGTCGTCGATTACGGCTTTCCCGAGCGCGAGTACTACCATCCGCAGCGCGCCATGGGCACGCTCATGTGCCACTACCGGCACCGCGCGCACGGCGACCCGTTCTTGCACCCGGGGCTGCAGGACATCACCGCGCACGTCGATTTCACGGCGCTGGCGCGCGCGGCACGCGAGGGCGGGCTCGAGGTTCTCGGCTACTGCAACCAGGCGCAGTTCCTGGTCAATTGCGGCGTGACCGATATCCTGGGCGCCGAGGACGCCGGCGACGCGGCCCGCTACGCGCCGCGCGCGGCCGAGGCGCAAAAGCTCCTGTCGCCCGCCGAGATGGGGGAGCTGTTCAAGGTCCTGGCGGTGGGCCGCGGCGTGCCGCACCCGCTGCTCGGCTTTGCGTCGGGCGACCGATCGCATACGCTGTAGCCCCATGCGCAAGCTCGCGCTACTTGCCCTTGCCCTGCCGCTCGCGGCGGCGGCGGACGACATCGCCGAGGCGAAAAAGCGCTGGGCGCAAAGCCCGCATGGGCCGATGCTCGAGCGCATCCTGCCGCCCGCGTTCGAACAGCGCCAGTTGCCCGAGCCGCGCTCGAGCGGCGCACGCCTCGCGGTCCAGTACTGCGTGCAGTGCCACAACCTGCCCAACCCGGCGATGCACCACGCCGCGAAGTGGCCGGGCATCGTCGAGCGCATGGTCCTGCGCATGGAGGGCAAGGGTAACCTCGGCAAGCTGATGGTCGACATGATGGCCGGGGTGAAGGCGCCGAGCGCGGCGGAGACCGGCGTGCTCGTCAAGTACCTGCAGGAATACTCGCAGGCGCCTCTCGACCCGGAGCAGTACCCGGAGGCCTACACCGCCGCGGGCGAGCCGTTCCGCCTCGCCTGCAACCAGTGCCACGTGCTGCCCGATCCACGCCGCTACACCGCCAAGGAGTGGCCCGCCGTGGTCGCGCGCATGCAGGAAAACATGGAGTGGATGAACCGCGTGGTGGGCACGCAACCGATCCCCGGCGAGCCGCAACTCAGGATCGAGGCGATCAACGCCTTCCTCGCCAAGCACGCGCGCAAATAGGGACTGTCCCTATTTGCGGCGTTATCTACGGCGGCGTCGGGACGGCCATGCCCTTGGCCACCGCGGGGCGCGCGCCGATGGCGTCGTACCAGCGCTTCACCGCCGGAAACTCGGCGAGGTCGACCTTGTGCCACTCGTGGCGCGCGATCCAGGGGTAGGTGGCGATGTCGGCGATGGAGTATTCGTCGGCGAGATAGGCCGCCTCGCCGAGGCGCTTGTTCAGCACGCCGTACAGGCGCCGCGCCTCGTCCGTGTAGCGCTTGATGCCGTAGGGCACCTGCTCGGGCGCCGAGCGCAGGAAGTGGTGCGCCTGGCCGAACATCGGGCCGACTCCGCCCATCTGGAACATGAGCCATTGCAGGCAGAGGAGGCGCGTGCGCACATCGCGCGGCATGAACCTGCCGGTCTTCTCCGCCAGGTAGATGAGGATGGCGCCCGATTCGAACAGCGGCAGCGGCTTGCCGCCGGGGCCCTCGGCATCGACGATTGCCGGAATGCGGTTGTTCGGATTGAGGGCAAGGAATTCCGGCGTGTGCTGCTCGCCCTTGCCGATGTTGATCGGGTGCACGCGGTAGGCGAGCGCGCACTCCTCCAGCATGATGGAAACCTTGCGGCCGTTCGGCGTGCTCCAGGTATAGAGATCGATCACGGCAGTCTCCGTGCCAAAGCGCGCGAGTGTATCCTCCCGCCGCTGATGATCAAGTGGCTGCTCACCATCCTGATTTCGCTGGCCGTGCTTGCCGCGGCCACGCCCTGGCTGCAGCGCCTCGGGGTGGGGCGCCTGCCCGGCGACGTACGGTTCAGCGTGCGCGGGCGCGAGTACTCGCTACCCTTCGGCAGCACGCTGCTGTTCTGCCTCGTCGCCTGGGCCATTGGCCGCCTGATCTAGGGCGTAAGAACCGAGCCCGCGCCGCGCCGGATCACCTCCAGCAGGCGCGCGATCTCCTTATCGTCGTCCCACGCGAGCGCCGGCGCCACCAGGGTGCGCGACAACAGATAGCCAAGCATGAGCGAGAGCACCATGCGCGCGAGCGGCTCGGCGTCCAGGTCCTGCCGCAATTCGCCGCGCGCCTGGTAGCGCGCGATCGCTTTCACCATCCCGCCCCAGAGTTCGCGTTTCCACAGGGGCGCGAAGTACCGCCGCGCCTCGGCGCTCGTCAGCAGCTCGATCAGCACGACGCGCAACGCATGTGGCGCGGCTTGCGCGGCGGCGAGCCGCTCGCGCAGCGCGTTCGCAAACCAGGCGTCGAAGGGCGCGTCCGTACCCTGCGGCGCGACCGCGGCCGCGACCATCGCCGGCCGCGTCACCTGGTGCAGCAGCGTCTGCTTGTCGGGGAAGTGCTTGAACAGCGTGCGCTCGGTGACCTGCGCCGCGTGCGCGATGTCGGCGGTGCGCGTTGCGGCGAAGCCGCGCTCGGCAAACAGGCGCTCCGCCGCGGCCAGGATCCTGTGTACAGTATCCACTATACAATAGTATAGTAGATACTTTACTCCTCGGCCAGCGTCCTCCGGATCGCCGCCTCGCGCGCGCGCTCCACCCGCGCGCCGATGTCCTGCGGCGATGCGCGCGCGATCGTGCCCGCGTCCACTGAAGTGGCGGCGCTGAAGGCCTTCCCGACGAGCGAAAGGTCCAACTCCGGCTGGGCGAGCCGCGCCGCCGCCAAGAGCTGGGCGAAGCGTTCCGGCCGGCGAATGGCGTCGGCGCGCTTGAGCAGCTCGAGCAGCGCCGCTGCGTCCTTCGCTTCGAGCAGCCCCCGGCAGCGCGCCGCCGCCACGGCGAGTTCGCGCGCCTCGTTCGGCGTGCGCAGCCGGTCGCACAGCGCCTCCATGCGCGCCTCGTCCAGTCCCCAGCACAGCACCGCGAAGCGCACCGCGAGCGTTGCGCCCGCATCGGCCGCGCGCTCGAGCGCGGCGCGCTCGTTGCTCAGCTCCGGCAGGAGCCGCGCGGCGAGCCCGCACTCGGCCAGCACCTCGAGCATGCGCGCCGGGTGCCTTTCCATCAGCCCGCGCGAGAACTCCTGCCATACGCGCTCGGCGACGAGGTGGTCGGCTTCGCCGATCTCCACCATGCGATGCATGAGCGCCATCGTGTCGTCGGCAATGCGAAAACCCAGGCGCGCGACGAAGCGCGCGACGCGCAGGATGCGCACCGGGTCTTCCTCGAAGGCCTCGGAGACGTGCCGCAGCACGCCCTCGCGCAGGTCCTGCTCGCCGCCGAAGGGATCGATGAGGCGCCCGGCCTCGTCGCGCGCCATGGCGTTGATGGTGAGGTCGCGGCGCCTGAGGTCATCGTCCAGCGTGACGTCCGGCGCGGCGTAGACGGTAAAGCCCTTGTAGCCGCGGCCGCTCTTTCGTTCGGTGCGCGCAAGCGCGTACTCCTCGTGCGTCTGGGGATGCAGGAACACCGGGAAGTCCTTGCCGACCGGCCGGAAGCCGAGCTGCGCCATGGCCTCGGGCGTCGCGCCCACCACCACCCAGTCGCGGTCCGCGACCGGCAAGCCAAGGAGCTCGTCCCGCACCGCGCCGCCGACGACGTAGGACTTCACGCGTACAGCTCGAACTGCGGCAGGCTCTCCGTTTCGCGCTCGGCGTCGCGCATCCATTGCTGCAGGGCGGGCAGCGCGAGCACCGCATCGGCGTAGGCGCGGCACACGGGCGGCAACTCCACCGCGTAGGTGCGAAAGCGCAGCACCACCGGAGCGTACATGGCATCGGCCGCCCCGAACGCGCCGAACAGGAACGGGCCGCGGGCTTCGCTCCAGAGGGCGACGATGCGCGCGATCTCCGCCAGCACCTCGGGCGTGCGGCCCTTGCCCGGCAGGTGCTTGCGGATGTTCATGCACATGTGCTGGCGCAGGTGCGGAAAGCCCGAGTGCATCTCGGCGCTGATCGAACGCGCACGCGCGCGCAGCGCCGCATCCGCGGGCCACAGGGCGGGATGGCGCTCGGCGAGATACTCCAGGATGGCGAGCGAATCCCACACGCGCACCTCGCCGTCCACCAGGCACGGCACCTTGCCCGCGGGCGAATACTCCAGCAGTGCGCGCTTGGACTCGGGTCCGTAGAGCGGGATGCGCATCTCGCGAAACGGCAGGCCGAGCACCTTCATCGCCAGCCAGGCGCGCAACGACCAGGAAGAGTAGTTCTTGTTGCCCACCACGAGCAGCATGCCGCGCCTCAGCGCATCGCCAGCCAGCGCGGCGCCACGCTCTCCAGCGCCGCCGGCTCGATGTGGAAGGGAAAGGCGCCCTCGCACACGCTGGGCACCTGCATCGAGCGCAGGTTATCGCGCGTCATCAGCTTCACCGGCGAGAGCTCGAGCAAGCGCGCCTGCCAGTAGGACAGGCGCTCGCCCAGGCCGATGACGAGCCGGCGCCGACCGGTGATGCGGCACACCGCCTGCACCAGCTCGCGCATCGTGTAGCGGCGCGGGCCGCACAGGCAATAGACCTGCCCGAACGTCTCGCGCGCATCGAGCGCCGCGACCAACGCCGCCGCCACGTCATGCACGTACACCGGCTGGAAGCGCGCCTCGGGGCAGGCGAGCGGCAGCACCCAGAAAAAGCGCGCCAGCTGCGCGAACAGGTTGAGGAAGGAATCCTCCGGCCCGAAGATCACCGAGGGCTGGAACACGGTCACCTGAAGGTCTTCCGCCGCCAGCGCCGCGCGCTCGCCGATGCCCTTGGAGCGCAGGTACTCGGACGGCCCCCGCGGATCGGCGCCGAGCGCGCTCATGTGCAGCAGGCGCTTCACGCCGGCCGCGCGGCAGGCGTTGACCACCGCCTGGGCGAGCTCGACGTGCACCTTCGCGAAATCGGGGCCGTAGTCGTTGGGGCCGCGCTCGTCGG
>DASTTC010000541.1:0-6517 GCA_035760345.1 Burkholderiales bacterium
CAGAAACCCGGATGGCCATCGGTCGCATTATGGCTCGCACCCCGCAAGACGAGTTTTCGCTTGGGTCCGCCCCAGGCGTCGTACAGTCGCTCGCCGTGCACCGCCGGGATCACCTCGTCGCGCTCCGCGATGAGGCACAGGAGCGGTGTCTTCAGCTGTGGCGCGAGCGAGATCGAATCGAAGCGGTGCTTCAGCATCCAGTCCACGGGTAGGTACCAGTAGTAGCGCTTCGCCACCGCGGCGAGGCTGTCGAAGGGCGAGATGAGCACCAGCCCGGCGAGTGGCCGCTCGGCCGCCAGCGCCACGGCGACGCCGCTGCCGAGGCTGCGGCCAAAAGCGTAGATCCGTTTTGAATCCACCCCCGGCAGACGCACGGCGTGGTCGTACAGCGCGAGCGCGTCGGCGACGAGGGCTTCCTCCGAGGGCGAGCCCGCGCTCTGACCGTAGCCGCGGTAGTCCATGAGGAGCCAGGACACGGCCGGAGTCTCCGCGCGCGCCACCTCGAGCATCCAGGAGACTTGCTCGGCGTTGCCGCCGAAGTACAGCACCAGCTGCGGTCCCGACTTGAGATGCCAGGCGTGTATGCGTGTGCCGTCCGCGGCAGTGAGAAACACGCTCGCAGCCTGGGGAATGTTGCGCGCGATCTCCGCGCGACGCCCTTCCGGGGTCGGCTGGCGGTGGAAGATGAGGCCATCCTGCGCCAGGTAGACGATGAGCGGCAAACCGACGACAACTGCAGCAGCAACCTTGAATATCGCGGCGATGGAGCTTTCCATGGAAGGATAGGAATTGACTCCGGCCATTGACGAAACCGCATGCTACCCCTTCCAATCACCCACTTGCGCGAGGCCCTGGAGGGACGGGTGGCGAGCAGCGTGATGGGCCGGCGATCGATTACCCGCGGCGGCGAGCCGCTGCTCGCGGTCGAGGATCTGGCGGTAGGCTTTGACGGGCTCGACACGGCGTTGGTCGACGGCGTCTGGTTCACGCTCGAGCGCGGCGAGACCCTGTGCCTGGTCGGCGAGTCCGGTTGCGGCAAGACGGTGACCGCACTCGCGCTGATGGGCCTGCTACCGCGGCCGCCGGCGCGGATCCTGCGCGGCCGCGCGCGCTTCGCCGGGCACGAGCTGTTCGCGATGACCGAGCGCCAGCTCGCCGACCTGCGTGGCGATCGCGTCGCGATGATCTTCCAGGAGCCGATGACCTCGCTCAACCCGGCGTTCCGCGTCGGCGACCAGATCGCCGAGGCGGTGCTGCGGCACCGCCCGGTGAGCCGCGCCGGGGCGCGCACGCGGGCGCTCGAGCTGCTCAAGCGCGTGCGTATTCCCGCGCCCGAGCGGCGCCTCGACGCCTATCCGCACCAGCTCTCCGGCGGCATGCGCCAGCGCGTGATGATCGCCATGGCGCTCGCCAACCAGCCCGAGTTGCTGATCGCCGACGAGCCGACCACGGCGCTGGATGTCACCATCCAGGCGCAGATCCTCGAGCTGATCGCCGAGCTGCAACGCGAGGCGGGCACGGCGCTGCTCCTGGTTACGCACGACCTGGGCGTGGTCGCCGAAGTGGCCGACCGTGTGGCGGTGATGTATGCCGGGCGTTTCGTCGAGCAAGGATCGGTGGAGCAGATTTTCAGCGATCCACAGCATCCCTACACTGTGGGCCTGCTCGGCTCGCTGCCCTCGCTGCGCCAGCGGGAAGGCCGCCTGGCGGCCATTCCCGGCGCTGTGCCGCCGCCCGCGCTGTGGCCGCGCGGCTGCCGCTTCGCGACGCGCTGCCCGCTCGCCGATGAGCGTTGCCGCCGCGAGATCCCGAGGCTCTCAAGCATCACGCCCGGGCACCACGCGGCCTGCTTCAAGCTGCCTCTCGAGCGCCACATTCCGGGTCTCGCCGCATGAGCGACACGACGCCGATCCTCGAAGCTCGCGGGCTGACCCGGCATTTCGGCGGCGCAGCCAACTTTCCGTTCCGTCGCGCGGCGCCGATCCGCGCGGTCGACGGCGTTTCGTTCAGCGTGCGGCGCGGCGAGACCTTCGCCATCGTCGGCGAGTCCGGCTGCGGAAAATCGACCCTGGTCAAGTTGCTGCTGCGCCTGCTGACGCCGACCAGCGGCTCGGTGCACTACGACGGCGCAGACGTGACGCAGACCGGCGCTGCCGGGCTGCGGCACCTGCGCCGCGAAATGCAGATCATCTTCCAGGATCCCTTTTCGTCGCTCAACCCACGCATGAGCGTCGGCCAGCTGGTCGGAGAGCCGCTCGCGGTGCACCGCATCGCTTCGGGCAAGGCGCGCGCGGCGCAAGTCGCGGAGCTGCTGCGCCGCGTCGGGCTGCTGCCCGAGCACGCGCGGCGCTACCCGCACGAGTTCTCCGGGGGACAGCGCCAACGCATCGGCATCGCGCGGGCGCTCGCCTGCGCGCCGCGCCTGGTGATCGGCGACGAGCCGGTGTCCGCGCTCGACGTGTCGATCCGCGCGCAGATCATCAACTTGCTCGAGGACCTGAAGAGCGAGTTCGACCTGACCCTGGTACTGGTAGCGCATGATCTCGCGCTGATCCGCCATACCTGCGACCGCGTAGCGGTGATGTACCTGGGCGAAATCGTCGAGCTGGGCGATGTCGAGCGCGTTTTCGAGAATCCGGCCCATCCGTACACGCGCGCGCTGCTCGCGTCGATTCCGGTGCCGGTGCCGGCGGCGCGCGCTCGCCGCCAGCTGCCGCAGGGCGACCCGCCGAGCCCGGCGGCGCCGCCGCCGGGATGCCGCTTCCATCCACGTTGTCCGCATGCCGAACAAGTCTGCCGCGAGACCCGGCCGCTGCTCACCGAGCGCGCCCGGGGGCAGTTCGCAGCCTGCCACCTGGCCGGCCGCTTGCCCGCCCCGGCGCAAAGCAGCAAGCTTGCGCCCGCGAAGGGCGACGCGGGCCGGCGCCGCCTTGCCATTTACCATCGCCGGCCGCAGCCCGCGGCCGGCTCCCGCTGATCCACTGGAGGCTCTGTCCATGAGAACACTCATCACCGCCACGCGCCGCACGGTCCTCGTCGCGCTCGGCGCCGTGCTGCTCGCCGCACCCGCGGCGGCGCAGACGCTGCGCATCGGGTTGCAGGAAGATCCCGACATCCTCGATCCGCACGAGGCGCGCACCTTCGTCGGCCGCATCGCCTTCGCTTCGCTTTGCGACAAGCTCATCGACACCTCGCCGCAACTCGACTTCGTGCCGCGCCTCGCGTTGAGCTGGAGTTTCTCCGGCGACGGCAAGACCATGACCATGAAGCTGCGGCAGGGCGTGAAATTCCATGACGGCACGGCCTTCGATGCGGCCGCGGTGAAGGCGAACATCGAGCGCGCCGTCAACCTGAAGACCAGCCGGCGCAAGAGCGAGCTCGCCTCGGTCGAAAAGGTCGAGGTGGTCGATTCGATGACGGTAGTGTTCAAGCTGAAGGCGCCCGACGCGCCGCTCCTCGCGCAGCTCTCGGACCGCGCCGGCATGATGCTTTCGCCGGCGAGCTTCGGCCAGCCGGTCGGCCCGAAACCGGTTTGTTCCGGTCCTTACAAGTTCGTCGAGCGGGTGCAGAACGACCGCATCGTCCTCGAGCGCTTCGCCGATCACTGGGAAAAGGCCGAGTACGCCTTCGACAAGGTGATCTTCCGCATCATCCCGGATACCACCGTGCGCCTCGCGAACCTGCGCTCCGGGCAGCTCGACATGCTCGAGCGCCTCGCGCCCAGCGACGTGAAATCCGCCAAGGCCGACGCCTCGCTCAAGGTGGTATCCGCGGTCGGCTTGGGCTACCAGGGCATGACCATCAACATCGGCAACGGCGAGCGCGGCAAGACTCCGCTCGGGCAGGACCGCCGCATCCGGCAGGCGCTCTCGCTCGCGATTGACCGCGACGCGCTGAACACAGTGGTGTTCGAAGGCCTCTATCCGCCGGGCATCCAGCCCTTCCCGCCGGCGAGCCCGTACGTCGATCGCGGCTACGCCGTGCCCAAGCGCGACCTCGCCAAGGCCAAGGCGCTCCTGCAGCAGGCCGGGCATGCGCGCTACGCCTTCGAGATGCAGGTGGCGAACAACCCGGTGCAGCAGCAGCTCGCGCAGGTGATCCAGGCAATGGCGGCGGAAGCCGGTTTCGAGGTGAAGATCAAGGCCACCGAGTTCGCCTCGCTGCTCAAGGACCAGAGCGCCGGCAACTACGACGTCAGCCAGATCGGCTGGTCGGGCCGCGTCGATCCCGACGGCAACCTGCACCAGTTCGTCACCACCGGCGGCGGCATCAACGACTCGAAGTACTCGAACCCCGCGGTGGACCAGGCGATGAACGCCGCACGCGGAGTCTACGACGTAGCGAGCCGCAAAAAGCACTACGACGCGGCGATGCGCATCCTGCGCGAGGACCTGCCGATCATCTACCTGTACCACCCGCCGTGGATCTGGGCGATGTCGGTGAAGCTGCAGGGCTTCGTGCCGCATCCCGACGGCATGATCCGCCTGCCGGGCGTACGGTAGACGAAGCGGGGCGCCCCCCAATGTGGACGTTGATGGCGCGCCGGGTCGCGGTCGCGCTGCCGACCCTGTTCCTGGTGATGCTGTTCGTGTTCGTCCTGCAGCGGCTGCTGCCGGGCGACCCGTTGCTCGTCATGGCGGGCGAGGAGCGCGACCCCGCGGTCCTCGAGGAGCTACGCAAGTTCTATCGCATGGATGACCCGATTCCCGTCCAGTTCCTCGCCTGGCTGCGCGAGGTGCTGGGCGGCAACTTCGGCGTCTCGATGCGCACCGGCGAGCCGGTGATCAAGCTCGTCGCGCAGACCCTGCCGGTGACGATCCAGCTCGCGGTTGCCTCGATCCTGATCGCGCTCGCGATCGGCATCCCGATGGGCGTGCTCTCCGCGGTAAAAAAGGGCACGGCGCTCGATTACCTCGCCAACGTGATCTCGCTCTCGGGCCTGTCGATTCCCAATTTCTGGCTCGGCATCATCCTGATCCTGCTCGTCTCAGTAGAGCTGAGATGGCTGCCCGCGTCGGGCTACGTCTCGGTGTTCGAGGATCCCTGGCAGGCTTTCCGAACCACCCTCATGCCGGCGTTCGTGCTCGGCAGCGGGCTCGCCGCGACCCTCATGCGCCACACGCGCTCGGCGATGCTCGAAGTCCTGCGCCTCGATTACATCCGTACTGCCTACGCCAAGGGCCTGCTGCGGGGCACCGTGATCTACAAGCACGCCCTGCGCAACGCCCTGGTGCCGATCGTGACCCTCTCGGCGCTGCTGTTCGGCCAGCTGCTCGCCGGCGCGGTGCTCACCGAGCAGGTGTTCACCATCCCCGGCTTCGGCAAGCTGATCGTCGACGCGGTGTTCAACCGCGACTACGGCGTGGTGCAGGGCGTGGTGCTGTGCACCGCCATCGCCTTCATCCTCATGAACCTGGTGGCCGACGTGCTCTACATCCTGATCAACCCGAGACTGCGCTCGGCATGAACGGCGCCGCAACCGTGTACGCGGAAAGCAACGCCGCGGCCGGCTCCGGGCGCAACCGCGCGTTCGACAAGTTCCTGCGCAACCGCAGCGCGGTCGCCGGCGCGATCCTGGTGCTGCTGTTCGTCGGGCTGGCGGTGCTGGCACCCCTGATCGCGCCCTTCGATCCCAACAAGACCAATTTCGTCGCGCTGCGCCAGCCGCCGTCGCTCACCTACTGGTTCGGCACCGACGAGATCGGGCGCGACATCCTTTCGCGCGTCATGCACGGCGGCGTGGCATCGCTTTACGCGGGGGTCGTTTCGGTGCTGATCGCGGTGCTGATCGGCGTGCCGATCGGGCTCGTCGCGGGCTGGTATGGCGGCTGGACCGACGCCGCCATCTCGCGCGCGACCGACGCCTTGCTCGCCGTGCCCTTCCTGATCCTGGCGATCGCGTTGGCCGCCGCGCTCGGGCCCTCACTGGTCAACGCGATGATCGCCATCGGCCTGTCGCAGGTGCCGATCTTCGTGCGCCTGGCGCGCGGGCAGACGCTGGTGGTCAAGAGCGAGGACTTCGTCGAGGGGGCGCGCGCCGTCGGCGTTGCCGAGGCCATGATCCTCGCGCGCCACGTCGCGCCGAATATCCTGCCGCCGATCCTGGTGCAGGCGACGCTGACGGTGGCCACGGCGATCATCGCCGAGGCCTCGCTCGCCTTCCTCGGCCTCGGCCAGCAGCCGCCGGCGCCCTCCTGGGGCTCGATGCTCAACACCGCGAAGAATTATCTCGAGCAGGCGCCCTGGATGTCGCTGTCGCCCGGCGCGGCGATTTTCCTGGTGGTGCTCGGCTTCAACCTGCTCGGCGATGGCCTGCGCGACGCGCTCGATCCGCGGGAGTCCGGATGACGTGGTCGATCATCGCGCGCGATCGCGACAGCGGCCACTTCGGCATCGCCATCGCCAGCCGCTTCTTCGCCGTCGGCGCGCTGTGTCCGCACATCCGCGGCGGCATCGGGGCGTTGTCGACCCAGGCGCTGGTGAATCCGCTTTACGGCGAGCGCGGGCTGCGCCTGCT
>DASTTC010000542.1:0-2695 GCA_035760345.1 Burkholderiales bacterium
TCGCCCGCGGTCACGTCGGCGGTGCGGGTGGTCGCCGCGTATCCGTTGTGCTCGCACACGAACAGCATCGGCAGCTTGTAGATTTTCGCCCAGTTGAAGGATTCCATCAGCGGCCCGCGATTGATCGCGCCGTCGCCGAAGAAGGCCACCGCGATGGCGTCGACCTTGCGCAGCCGCAGCGCATGGGCCGCGCCGACCGCGATCGGCAGGCCGGCCGCGACCACGCCGTTGGCGCCGAGCATGCCGACCGAGAAGTCGGCGATGTGCATCGAGCCGCCCTTGCCGCCGTTGGTGCCGGGGGCGCGGCCGAAGAGCTCGCACATCATGCGATCGAGCGCGGCGCCCTTGGCGATGGTATGGCCGTGGCCGCGGTGCGTGGAGGTCAGCAGGTCGCTCCTGCGCAGGTGCGAGCACACGCCCGCAGCGACCGCCTCCTGGCCGGTGGACAGGTGCAGCGGCCCACGCACCTTGGCCTGGGAGAGGGTCGCGCCGAAGGCGGCGACCCCGCCGAGGGACGCCTGCTCGGCGGCGTCCTCGAAGGCGCGGATGCGCGCCATAGTGCGATACAGCGCGAGCGCGCGCTCGGCGTCGGGGGCCTCCTGCATGCCGGAAGTCTACGATAATGCCCGGGTGCCCGAACGCGCCCTGACCGTCAACGGCCGCCGCTACCGCTGGATGAACGCACCGCTCGTCGTCGTCTGCGTCGACGGCTGCGAGTTCGACTACGTTCATCGCGCGGTCGCCGCGGGCGCGGCGCCGTTTCTCGGCCGCATGCTGCGCGAAGGCGCCGCGTTCGAGGCCGACAGCGTCGTGCCGACCTTTACCAACCCGAACAACCTGTCCATCGTGACCGGCGTGCCACCGTCCGTGCACGGCATCTGCGGCAACTACTTCTACGACCGCGAGGCGGACGCCGAGGTGATGATGAATGACCCGAAGTACCTGCGCGCCGGCACCATCCTCGCGGCCTTCGCCGCGGCGGGCGCGAAAGTGGCGGTGGTGACGGCAAAGGACAAGCTGCGCGCGCTGCTCGGCAAGGACCTTGCCGGCATCTGCTTTTCGGCGGAGAAGGCGGACGCCGCCATGCAGGCGCTGGTCGGCAGGCCGGTGCCCTCGGTGTACAGCGCGGAGTTGTCCGAGTTCGTGTTTGCCGCCGGCGTGAAGCTGATGGAGAAGGAGCGGCCGGACCTCATGTACCTCTCGACGACCGACTACGTGCAGCACAAGGCGGCGCCGGGCGCGCCGGCGGCCAACGCCTTCTACGCCATGATGGATCCGTACCTCGCGCGGCTCGATGCGCTCGGCGCGACGATCGCGCTGACGGCGGATCACGGCATGAACGACAAGTTCGGCGCCGACGGCCGGCCGAACGCGATCTACCTGCAGGACCTGCTGGACGAATGGTTCGGGCCGGCAAAGGCGCGGGTCATCTTGCCGATCACCGATCCCTACGTCGTGCACCACGGCGCGCTGGGGTCGTTTGCCACCGTGTACTTGCCCAAGGGTGCCGACCTGAATGGAATCCTCGCGCGCCTGGCGAAGCTCGAGGGCGTTCAGGTGGCCATGTCGAATGCGGACGCCTGCGCGCGCTTCGAGCTGCCGCCCGACCGGCTGGGCGACGTGGTGGTGGTCTCGGAGAAGAACGTGGTGATCGGCACGAGCCGCGCGCGCCACGACCTCTCGGGGCTGGATGCGCCGCTGCGCTCGCATGGCGGAATCTCCGAGCAAACGGTACCGCTGATGTTCAATCGACGTACCGGGGGCATTCCGGGCAAGGCGCGCCTGCGCAACTTCGACATCCTGGACGTGGCGCTGAACCACCTCGCGGCGTAAATGAAGGAGGAGCAACATGGCTGAGAACGGCGGATCGCATTGCTGCGGCCCGGGCTATGCCTCGCCGGCCGAGGCGATGAAGGCCCCGCGCGAGAAGATCCTCTACACGGTCGCGCTCTACATCGGCACCGGCATCCAGAAGCCGGACTACCTGGCGACCATCGACGCGGACCCGGAGAGCCCCACCTACAGCCAGGTCATCAGCCGGCTGGAAATGCCGGGTATTGGCGACGAGTTGCACCACATGGGCTGGAACGCCTGCTCGTCGTGCCATCACGATCCGACCAAGCAACGGCGCTACCTGATCGTGCCGGGCGTCCGCTCGTCAAATCTGCACTTCGTCGACTGCGGCATCGACCGGAAGGCTCCGCGCCTGCACAAGGTGATCGCGGGCGGCGAGATCAAGTCGAGGACCAATCTGTCGGCCCCGCATACCGTGCACTGCCTCGGCTCCGACATCATCATCTCGATGCTCGGCGACGCACGCGGAAACGCGCCCGGCGGCTTTCTGCACCTGAACCAGAATTTCGACATCGTCGGGCGCTGGGAGAACGACCTGGGCGGCATGAAGTTCAACTATGACTTCTGGTACCAGCCGCGCCACAACGTCATGGTCTCGTCCGAATGGGCGGCGCCAAACACCTTCATGCCGGGCTTTGACCTCGAGGAGGTCGGCCATCTCAAGTACGGCCGCGAGATCCACTTCTGGGATTTCAAGGGGAAGCGCGTCGAGAAAACCATGTACCTGGGCGAGGACGGGCTGGTGCCGCTCGAAGTCCGGTTCCATCACGACCCGGATTCGAGCCACGGTTTTGTCGGCGCCGCCCTCTCGTCCAACATCATTCATTGGTACAAGCGGGAC
>DASTTC010000543.1:0-5699 GCA_035760345.1 Burkholderiales bacterium
ATGTGAGGAGACCGCGTGTTTTTGATCAGGCACTCGGGACTCTCGAAGCCGACATCAGGGCCTGTTGCGCTGTTGAAGCAGGCATCGCCGTAATCGGCAGGCTTGTTGTTGACGATCTTCTGCTCGAGGGCAGTCTCGCTCGTGTCGCTTTCGACGGCCGCGAGCCAGCGGTCCATCGTGTCGAACGCGAGGCTAGTGGCGGAGCCAGCACTCCCGAAGTGAAGCCGAATGACCTGGTTGTCATGGTGGCCATTGGCCCGATCGAGCCGGTCGCGCGTCGACCATGAGCGCCAAGGCATGTGGATGTCTGGATTATTGCTATGCGCGCGCACATCGATCTGGGCGACCTTGGCTAGTTGCTTGCCGTCGGCGAGGATGCCGCTCTTATAGATGGTGGGCAAAACGTCCGTTTGCGCAATCCCGCGCGGAGCCGGAATAGTCGGATTGCTGGTGCTCCCACCCGACCAGACGCGGTCGTTGTTGTAGCTGCCTACGCCTTCGTTCAAGCTTACGAACTGCTCGGGAGAGATCACTCCCTCCTGCAGCGCCTTGAGACCGTATTGCACGCCGACGTTGTCGTACGGAAGCTTGGTTTTCGTGTTCCCGTCGGCGTCTACGAACGTGCCCCACTGCGGCTCCTGTGGCCCGCCATCAGTGTCGCAGCGCACGCCGTTCGGCCGCAGTGTCGGGTCATAGACGATCGAGGCTGGAAATCCGAAACCGCAGTTGTTCGTGTTCGTCGGAAGAAACTGCCCCAGGAAAGAGTTCACCCATGTGGTGCAGTAGCCGGAAGTCAGATGTCCGTTGACTGCCGCTCTTTGCGCTGTGCTCAGGGGCGAGCCCTGCGGAGTGTTGTAGTAGTTGTTGAGCAGTCCGCAGTCTTTGGTCTCGATCCATGTGCTCACCGCGTCCGGGTAACTTATCGTGGTGATTAGCCCGTTCAGCAAGCCCGGCATGACGGTCGCGGGAGTCGTTTGCATCATCGACCCGCCGGAGCCTCCATCGGACATCGTATAGCGGATCTCGCCATACGTTTCGATGATGTGCTCCCTGACCATCATGATGGTTTCGGCTGACAGCAGCTCGTTGTTGTTCTGCGAGTGTTGTGTGTGGGTCGAGGTGGCGATCATGAACCCGCGCGACAGCGCGTTTGCGTCGAAGTTCGGGTTCGCCGCCGATTCAAATCGATTGGCCGAGGTGGAGGCGCCCATCTTCCACATCACTTTGCCGTTCCAGCCCTTTTGAGGCGCCCACGGCGCCGACAGCTGAGCGGGATCGTAGTAGGTGACGAGCGAATAGAGGCTCCGATTGATCGTGCCCCTCTCGATCCGAATCAGGCTCTTCACCGTGTCGCCGCGGTCATTCGTGAAGTCTGCGATCTGGTCGTCCGCCGGCCGGTTCGCCGGATCGTATTGAACGAAGCACGGATTGCCGCCCGTGATGCCGAGCGTGCACGTCGTCCTGTCGGCCGGCCGGTAGTAGTACAGAAAGTCGGTCGCCGTGTTGCACTGGTCGTCAAAGGGATCCGTAGACAAGCCGCTTGCTCTCGTGTTCGCCGTACCGGACAGCGTCGAATCCCTTGGAGCGGTCACGGTGACGGGGGTTACCGCAGTCCTCGCGCAGATCCAGGGTGCAAGCTGCTCTCCGCCTGAGAATACGGGTCCGCCGATCGGATGGTCGGTGATGGTGATCTGCCGCCCGGCCCCGCCGACCCGCACGGTCAGGAGGTTTTCGCCGTCCTTCAGGCCCGTAAGCAGACCCATAAAGCGCCCGTTGGGCCGGATCGCGAAAGCGGACTTGACGTCGACCCCGTTGAGCTCGATTCGTGCCACCTTCGAATGGGCCGCTCCCCCCCATATGATCTCGACCAAGGCACCGCCTCCGGAAATCAAGTCGGCGCGATTCGACAGGACTCTGATTTCTGGATCAACATCATCCGCATAGACACTGCCGCAGAGCAGGGCCATGCCGGCCGAAAACAGGAGTGCCCGGGTGATCGAGACAGTCGCGGACGGCTGCGCCACTGCAGAGACTTTTCGCCCACTGGAGACCATGACATCCTCCTCTTTTGAAACTATGCACAGCGCGGAAGCGCGTGCTCGGCGACAACTATAGGGAACCCGCAATCCGGACGCTGTCGCTTGAAAGACACCGGATAGTTTTCTTGCTGCGCTTCGTTTTTGCGGAAATCGCCTTGGAAACCCGGCCATACGCGGCTTCTGGAACATTGGCGGTACGCGTCCGGGTCGGCCAGTTGCGTTTTGTGCGGTGCGTCAGTAACGCTCCGGCCGCCTTACCCGTGCTATGCATTGCTCCAACGACCCCCTTCAACAGGGAGGTCGTCCGGGGTCAACGGGGGAGGAGGTTTGCGCGAGAACGATCGCGTCGTACACGACCTCGATGTTGTTGACGCAGTGGAGGGGCTTCGGTGCGGCCGCATTGGCCATTGCTTCCCGTGATATAAAGGACCGGAGGTCAGCGTCGGCTCGAACGCCACGCTGAGAGGAGGGGCATGAACGTCGAACTGCATGATTCCCCCATCGAGGCGCTACGCGGCTCGCGCTGGGCGAGCGCGCTCGATGCCGATCACCTGAGCCGCGTGCTGGAGACGCTGACCGAGCATCATGTGCCCATGGGTCATCACGTCTGCCGGAAAGGCGAGCCCGTCAATGTCTGGTTCGGCGTGATCTCTGGATTGGTAAAGCTGGGAAGCGTATCGCCGGAAGGAAAATCGGTCACGTATACCGGCGTCACGGCCGGCGGCTGGTTCGGCGAAGGCTCGCTGCTGAAGAAAGAGCTGCGCCGGTACGACGTGGTGGCATTGCGGGATACGCGAACTGCAACCTTGCCGAAAGCCACGTTCCTCTGGCTACTCGCGCGCAGCATCCCGTTCAACCGCTTCATTCTCGATCAGCTCAACGAGCGGTTGGCGCAGATGATCTCGCTCGTGGACAGCGACCGCATGCGCGATCCGGAAGCGCGGGTCGCGCACTGCCTGGCCTCGCTGTTCAATGCGCAGCTCTATCCGGGCACGGAGAACTACCTGCAGATCTCGCAGGAGGAGATCGGCCACCTGTCCGGCCTTTCCCGCCAGCGCGTGAATCACGCCCTTCAAGTCCTCCAGGACAGGGGACTGCTGCGGGTCGAACACATAGGCGTAACGGTGGTCGATCTCTCCGCCCTGCGGCGGGTCGTGCGCTGAGGCATCTAAGCCGCCTGGAGCGTCAGCCGAAGCGCAAACCCGAGATCGGCGAGGCGGCGAACCGCGCCTGAGTTGTCGCACGGCGTTCACAGTCGGTCTGCTATCTTCGCGGGGTGGAATACTGGAACCTCGCCATCCTCGTTGGCGCGCTGCTGCTGCTCGTCAGCATCGTGGCGAGCGACATTTCCTCGCGCATGGGCGCCCCGCTGCTGCTGGTGTTCCTCGCCCTGGGCATGCTGGCCGGCGAGGACGGCCCGGGCGGCATCCGCTTCGACAACTTCGACGTCGCCTACCTGGTCGGCACGCTCGCCCTCGCCATCATCATCTTCGACGGCGGCATGCGCACGCGGCGCGAGATGTTCCGCGTCGCGCTGTGGCCGGCGGCCAGCCTTGCCACCCTGGGCGTCCTGGTGACCGCGGGCCTGGTCGGGACGTTCGCCGCCTGGGTGCTGGGCCTGCACTGGATGCAAGGGCTGCTCCTCGGCGCCATCGTCGGCTCGACCGACGCCGCCGCGGTCTTTTCCCTGCTGCGCCACGCGGGAACCGGCTTGAAGGAACGCGTGGAGGCCACGCTGGAGATGGAATCGGCGAGCAACGACCCGATGGCCATTTTCCTCACCGTGGCGCTGCTCGAGCTGCTGGCCACGGGCCGCGGCGAGATCAACGCCGCGGTGCTAGTGTCCTTCGCGCAGCAGTTCGGCCTCGGCGCGCTGCTCGGCCTGGCCGGCGGCGCGCTGCTGGTGTGGCTGATCAACCGGCTGACGCTCGCCACCGGCCTGTATCCGCTGCTGGCGATGTCCGGCGCGCTGTTCGTGTTCGCGGTCACCGCGCAGCTCGGCGGCAGCGGTTTCCTCGCCGTGTTCCTTGCCGGCCTGATGCTCGGCAATTCGCGCATGCAGGCGGCGCAGAACATCCTGCGCGTGCACGACGGACTGGCGTGGCTGTCGCAGATCGTCCTGTTCCTGATCCTGGGGCTGCTGCTCAACCCGAGCGAATTGCTGGACGTGGCCACGCCGGCCATCGCCATCGCCGCGTTCCTGATGCTGGTGGCCCGCCCGGCGGCGGTCGCCCTGAGCCTGCTGCCGTTCCGCTTCCCGTGGCGCGAGCAGCTGTTCATCAGCTGGGTGGGATTGCGCGGCGCGGTGCCGGTGGTGCTCGCGCTGTTTCCCCTGCTCTATGGCGCCGACCACGCACGGCTGTACTTCAACGTTGCGTTCTTCATCGTGCTGATCTCGCTGCTGCTGCAGGGCTGGACCATCGCGCCGGCCGCGCGCTGGCTGCGCCTGGAGGTGCCCCCCACGACCGAGCCGCTGCAGCGTGTCACGCTCGACATCCCCGGGCATTTCGAGCACGAGATCCTGTGCTATGAGGTGAAACCGCTCAGCGCCATCGCCGGACGCGCCTATGGCGAGCTGGAACTGCCGGCGGACAAGCAGGTGATGGCGGTGATGCGCGACGGCGTCCCGGAACTGCTGCGCCCCGAGCTGCAGTTTCGCGCCGGGGACTTTGTGTACGTGCTGGCGCGGCCGACGAGCCTTGCACGCCTGAGCATGCTGTTCGACCCCCATGTCGAGCCCGACCGCCTCGAGGAGCACCGCTACTTCGGCGACTTCGTGCTCAACGGCGACGCCGTGGCCGGGGAGCTCGCGGCCGTGTACGGCTTCGTCATCCCGCAAAGCGCTGCGGACAAGACGCTGGCGCGCTACCTCGACGAATCCTTCCGCGGCCGGGTGGTGGTGGGCGATCGCGTCGGCCTCGGCAGCGCGGAACTGGTGGTGCGCGAGATCGAGGACGGCAGGATCACCCGCGTCGGCCTGCGGCTGCGCTGACGATGCAGCTCGTCGACATCGGCGCCAACCTCACGCATGCGTCGTTTCGCGGCGATCTGGACGCGGTGCTGGAGCGGGCGCGCACCGCCGGCGTCGAGACGCTCATCGTCACCGGCACGTCGCCCGCGGAAACGCGCAAGGCGCTGGCGCTGGGCTTCTGGACCACGGCGGGCGTGCACCCGCATAGCGCCAAGGATTGCAGCGCCGCCACGCTGGAGGAGCTGCGCGCGCTGGCGCGCGACCCGAAGGTGGTCGCCATCGGCGAGTGCGGCCTGGACTACAACCGCAACTATTCGCCGCATCCGGACCAGGAGAAGTGGTTCGTGGCGCAGCTCGAGCTCGCCGCGGAACTCGGCAAGCCCCTGTTCCTGCATTCGCGCGACGCGCACCCGCGTTTCGCCGAGATCCTGCGCAATCTGCGAGTGGGCAAGGCGGTCGCGCACTGTTTCACCGGCGAGGCCGACGAGCTGCGCGCGTACCTCGATCTCGACCTGCACATCGGCATCACGGGCTGGATCTGCGACGAGCGCCGCGGCCGGCACCTCGTCGCGCTGGTGAAGGAGATCCCGCAGGACCGGCTGCTGCTCGAGACCGATGCGCCCTATCTCACGCCGCGCGACCTGCAGCCGCAGCCCAAGGCGCGACGCAACGAGCCCGCGTACCTGCCC
>DASTTC010000544.1:0-2755 GCA_035760345.1 Burkholderiales bacterium
AGCGCCTCCAGCGGCCGATGAGCTGCTGGCACGCCCTCCGGACGCGATTTCCCTGCGCATCGCATACTTATACGGTGCAGTCCAGCTTACTTTCGTGACACCGCCATCACTGCCTAGATGTGGCAACGGCTCGCGGTACCCATCGAGGAGACTCCGCGGCGCCACGCGTGTTACCCCTTGCCGTTGCGCCTGCTAAAGTCGATGGGTCCCGGCACGCAGAGCCGTCGCCTGGGGAGGTCCGGCACGGACTCGTCAAAGTCGCAGGGTGAGCCTGGGCGCCGTTGAAGAGCGCTGCGGTTGGAGCCAGCGGCTCTCCTCCAGGGGAGGTGAGAGGGGTGAATCGGCAGTCCTGAAGGACTGGAGCTCTGTTTAGGAGTCGCCCGGAAGTCGTCGTGGCAATAGGACGGGCGCCACCGTCAATCCGGTGGGTACCGAGGACTGCGGCCGGCGCTGGCGTTCGTAGCGGGCTACAGGCCCAGCATCGCCAACGCCAAGTGCGGTCGTGCCGCCAGGTCGCGCAGCGACTCCGCGACCCAGGGCGCTGGATGGGCCAGCCGCACCAAGCTGATCGCCAGATTGCGCAGCGTCGCCATCATCCGCGGCCCGGAGCCGGTGCGCACCTGGGAGTGATCCTCCGCAAAGGTCACGTCGCGAACCCAGTGCAAGCGGTTTTCAATCTCCCAATGGCCGCGGTTGAGCGTCAGCAGGCGTTGCGGACTCGCTTGCTCGGGTGTCAGGCTGGTGATCAGATACACCACCTCCTGGCGGCTCTTGCCCGATTTCAGCTCCCGCGTCGTACGCTCCAGGCGGGCGACTTGCCGGACGAAGGGGAACTTCACATAGTCGTTCAGTTCGGTGCTCGTCCAGATCCGGCGCTCTTCCAGTCGGCCGTGCTGCTTATCCAGCGTCGTTGCCTGAGGGGGGAAAAGCGACTGGCTCGAACCAGTCGGCGAGATCCTGCCGTAGCGTCGGTTGGTTGTCTTTGACGGTGAACACGTAGTCGGCCTGCTTGTCCTCGACCAGCCAGCGGGCGAGCTCCTGCTGGGTGTGCAGAGCATCGGCGGTGACCACGCGACCCTCCAGCTCCAGGTCGGCGAGCAGCACCGGCGCGGCGCAGATCTCGTTGCTCTTCTGCTCCACCTCGCACTGGCCCAGCGTCACCCCGACCCCATGCAGCACGGCGCTGAGCAGGTGGACCTGACTGCCGTCGGCGCGATGAGCGCCGCGCAACGTCTTGCCGTCGATCGCCACCGCGTGGGACGTGCCGTCGGTCAGGCTCGCGTACCAGCCCGAAAGAGCACGATCGACTTGCTGCGCGTCGATGTCCTGCAGCCGCCGTCTTATCGTCGGCTCGCTCGGCGCGACGTAGCGGCCACTGCGCGCCTCGCGACGGCACCCCAACCGCTTGAGCAGGTTCTGAGAACAGCGTTGGGCCCATTGGCCCATCGCCACATAGCTGCGCGCCCCCCCCAGCACGGCACAGATCGCCACGGCAAGAATGCTCATCTGGTCGTGGCGCCGGCCGCGGCGCTGACGCCCATCCGGCAGCCGCATCAACACCCGCAGCAGCTCCTCGGCCTTGGCGGCACTCAGTTGGATCGGACGTGGTGAGCTCTTCGTCATCGGCTCTGCTCCCAGGGTCCGCAGCCGCTGCGCCGCCTGGGGCACCAGCGCACGCACCCACACGATTTTCGGCTCCCCATGAGCCTCGTAACGGCCGGCGCGACGCCGATAGCCGCGCGTCGCACCCAGCTCCAGCCAGCCTGCCGCCCGGTAACAGGTCCCGGCAAAGCGACGCGGATCCACAAAGGTCTCCGCCAGAAACACCGGATGCCCGTGCACCACCTGCCAGTCCTGCGACAGCCGCTTGAGGTTCAGCGCCAGCACGCGCGAGGCCAGGTTGGCCACCCGGCGGCCCGGAAGGATCAGAAAGCGCGCATTGTTCACCACCAGGGGTAAACGCTGCCATTTCAACACTTCCGGCCAGCCGATCCAGTGGTCGCGCGCCTGGCACTTCAGCGCCGCGGCACACCAGCCCAACAAGGCGAGCCAGCGGCCCTGCTCCTCCGCGACATAGCGCAGGGATTCCCCCACCCAGCCGCGGAAACCCAGGTAGTGATGCTCGCGCAGGAGCCGGTCCCACTCGGCGCGCTCGCCGGGGCGCACCAACCGCACCACCACCGAGCGCAGATCGCACGGCTCGTCCTGCAAAGAGGGATCCTGGCGCGCCTCCATGGCACGCTAAGACATATCAAATTCTCTCTGGAAAAGCCAGTCCCGGCTCTACTCGGTTGGAATCAAGATGCTTAGGGCGGACCTTTGACGGAGCCCTGCGGACACCACTGCGCTGTTTGACGCTCCCGGGGGCGGGTGCTATGATCTAAGTTCATTTCGTCCATTTTATTGGATCGTAGAAATCCTCCGCCATTCCCGCCGGGCCCGAATGAGCGACCAGGAATCCCGACATTCGACGGAGGCCCTCCAGCGGGACTCGGACACCGACGGCATCGATCTGGCGTCGCTGCACGAGGCCGGGCTCACCCAGCACTACCAGACCGCCCGCGAGCGGGGGGGCCAGGGCTTCACCACCGGCGAGGTCGAGGCCGACATCATCCTCATCGCCCACCCGGACAACCAGCGCCTGGGCTCGCGCTTCCGCCTGTCGCCGGGCTCCACCCTGGAGATCGGCCGCTCGCCCACGGTCGGCATCAGCCTGCCCGAGGTGATGTCGATCTCGCGCAAGCACGCCCGCCTG
>DASTTC010000545.1:0-8206 GCA_035760345.1 Burkholderiales bacterium
GGCCGGCGGCGCGGCGCTGGGCGGGTTTACCGGCCTGATCGTCTGCTCGGCCAACCTGCCGGACAAAATCGCCATCGCGGTGGACACGCAGATGGACGACGGCGTTCCGAATACTGGTACGGTGCGCGGTATTCTCCAAACCACCCCGAACCCCGTGATCGATGCCGCTGCCGTGGCGCCCGCGACCTACGCAGAGACAGGCACCAACACCTACACCCTCTGCCGCGCGCTGTAAGCACGGCGGATTAGGGCGAAAGGCCGGCCTCGCGCCGGCCTTTTTCATTGGCACGCGGCGCTATACTTCCCCGCTATGGCCAACGTCGTGCGCCCCCTGCGGCCCACCCCCTCGCGCACGGGCATCAGCGCGCCCGAGGGCGGCGCGCTGGAGCTGGCGCGCAACGTGCTCGCCATGGTGGAGGCGATCTTGCGCGCGATATGGCCGGACTTGCCGATGCCGCTGACGATCACGCGGCCGCGATGGCCGTCGAGGCAAGCCTGGATCAGGCGTAGTGCCTCCAGGAAGCGCCCGTCCAGGCGCCCGATGAGGGCGCGCACCGCATCGGCCTCGATCGTGAGGACCTGGCGGGCAAGCGCCAGCGCGCCGTCTCCGCGCCGCGGCATCGCCTGCCTCACCGAGCGCAATGCGTTGGCCATAGGGGTTTGAGTATAACGCCCGCCTCGAGCCGGGCCGGCCCGGAGAGGCCGCCCGATCGACAAGGAAAACAAAAGGGGCCGGCGCTTGGGCGCCGGCCCCCGGGTGCTTCGCGCCGTGCGCTTACAGCAGGCGGCAGAGCGCGTAGGTGTTGGTGCCGCTCTCCACGTAGCTGTTGGCGTCGGGCGCCGTCAAGGCATTCTGGACGATAGTCGGATTGTTTGCCGTCTGCAGCTGACCGCGCACGGAGCCTGTCGTGCGCACGCCGTCGTCCATCTGCGTATCGGTGGCGATCGCGACCTTGTCCGGGTGGTTCGCCGAGCACATCATCAGCCCGAAGAACCCGCCGACGCCCGCGACGCCGCCCAGGACCGCAGCGCCCGCGCCGTCGCCGGATTGCACGCCGACGATCCCGGAGACCGCATTCAACGGCTGATTGACGCCCGAACCGGCGACGAAGCCCGAACGGCGCAGGTGATCCCACCAGCCGCAGGCTTCCACGTTGGCGGCGCACGCCACGCCGCCGTTGTTGTAGGTCCCCGCAACCACGCCATTGCCGTTGCCGGACGTCGCCGCGGGTGCCGATGCCCAACGCGCGGCCGCGCCCAGATCGTCCCCCGGGATCGCGCGGTAGCGATCCTGGTAGCCATGAAAGGCTGCCGAGATGCCGGAGAAGTCCGAAATGATGTTCTTGATCTTGGCCTGGGTGATCATTTCCTGGCCCTTCAGGATGCCGCCCAGCAGCAGCCCGATGATGACCAGCACGATCGCGATCTCCACGAGCGTGAAGCCTTTTTGGTTCGTTTTCATGTCATTACTCCTATGCCGGAAGACGAGACGATAAAAGAAGACCGCAAGTTCCGTGCCGGGCGGATTTTGGCATTTCAGCGCCCTGCAGGTCAAAAATCACGAAAAACCGTCGAGATTTCGTCATTTCCGTCACGGTTCCGACGCGAGACGGCGCTCGAGTTCGTCGAGGCGCTCCTTGAGGAAGCGCCGCTCTCCCGGATCGCGCAATTGGCCGCTTGCCAGCATGCCACCGAGCATGATCCTGGCGGCTTGGAGCTCGTTCATGTCCTCGAGGATGAAGACCTCCATCTGCTTTGCCCACAGCGGCACGTCCGGGTCGGTCGTCAGGCGCTGCAAGTCGGCCGCGTAGCGGCGCGCGAGCGGCAGGTCCAGCAGGCGGTGCTTGGCGAGCAGCGCCGCGTGCGCGAGCGCGGGCCAGCGCCGGTTCGGGGCTTCGAGGTAGGCCTCATGAACGAAGTCGAGCATCGCGCGGGCGCGCGCCGGATCGTCGACCTCGGCGTACACGCGCGCCGCGGCAAACAGCGGATAGCCGCTGCGCGGATCGGTTTCGAGGATCGCGCGCAGCCATGCGCGCAGGCGGCCGTAGTCGAGGCGCCGGTAGGGCAGGGCGTTGCCCGCGCCGAGGTCGAAGGCCTGCACGTAGAGCATGGCGAGGCGGGCGGCCGCGGCGGGCTCGCCGAGGCTCGCGGCACGCAAGGCCGCAGCGCGCGGCGCCGGGGGCAGATCGGACGCCGCCGCCGCGGGCGGGGGGCGCAACGCCTGCACACCGAGTTGCACGGCAAGCGTCGCGCCGAGCATCGCCCACAGCCAGCCGGGTACCATCGCCAGCGGCCGTTCGCGAGCGCTCACAGGTTGCGCCGGTGGAAATCGAACAGGCCCGCCGCGCACAGCAGGCCCGTGTACAGGACGAGCGCGCCGAGCGCCGCGGCAAATTCGCCCGGGGCGGGCGGCGCGTACAGCAGCCATTCGCTGCGCGTGGCGGCGTCCAGTCGCGGCAGCAGCAACGCCACGGCGTCCACCGCGCCACGCGCGATGCTCTGCGTCCAGGTCCCCTCGGCGAGCGGGCCGCGCGCCAGCAGCTGGATGGCGGCGATGGAGCGCGCCAGCAGATACAGGCCGGCGGTGGCGGCAATGGCGGGAACCACGTTCGCCAGGGTCACCGCGAAGAACAGGCTCGCGGCGCACACCAGCAGCAACTCGGCGGCGAGCGATGCGCTCCACAGAGCGGTGCTGCCGGGCGCCGCCCACAGCAGCATGGGCAAGCCGCAGGCGGCGGCGAACGCCAGGCCGATCGCGCCGTAGCCGACGAGCTTGCCGAGGTAGTACTGGCTGCGCGACAGGGGCAGCGCCAGCGCGAGCTCGAGCACCTTGTCGTTGGCCTCGCGCACCACGCTCGCGGTGACGTGCGCGGCGAGCAGGAACGCGGCGCCGGCGCGCAGCAGCGCGGCGGCGAGCGCCGCCTGCAGCTCGCGGCCTTCGGTCACCGCCACCTGCGACAGGAACGCCGCGAGCCCGAGCGCCGCCGCGAGCAGGCCGAGCCCGAGCCAGGGCAGGCCGCTGCGGCGTGCCTCGAGTAGGGTGCTGCGGGCGAGAAGAAGGACGGGGGGCATCTATCGCGGGCCGGGGAATTCTCGCGTATCTTTGCCTGCGCCGCACCGAACATGCAAGCCGAGACACAGAGCGCCGCCGCACGCCTGCCGCGGGCGGCCTGGGCCATCAGCCGGCGCCACTGGCGCTTCGTGGTCATCGCCATGCTGGCGCTGCTGCATTTGGTGGCGCTGCGCGGGGTGGCCGACGAGGCCGCGGGCGTGCTGCTGTTCGCCCATCTCGGGCTGCTGCTGCTGTGGCAGCCCCTGCTGCCCGGTGAGCGCCCGGTCACCCTGGCGCAGGCGATGTCCATCGGCGCTTTCGCCGCCGCGCTGGTGATCTGGCTGAACTGGTGGCTGCTCGCGGGCTGGACCGTGGTGCTCGCGGGAATGGTCGGCGGCAGGGTGTTCCTGCACCAGGCGCGGTGGCAGCGGCGCTTCTACCTGATGGTATTCGCCTATCTCGTCGCGCTGCTGGTCGTGGTGCTGCTGCCGCAGATCGCGCCCCGCAACGAGATCGACCCGGCGGTGCGCGGCTACGCGGCCTGGGGGCTGCCGGTGCTGTTCGTGCTCATGGCGCTGACGCCGGCCGAGAGCGATCCGCCCGAGGCGGCGCAGGTGATCGACTACTTCTACAGCATCTTCCTGATGCTGATGCTCGGCGTGGTGATCCTGGGCAGCTTCGCTTTCATGACGCTGGGGCGCACCGGCTACCTGGAGGCGCTCATCTATATCGTGTTCGTGATCGCAAGCATCCTGCTGGCGATCGGGCTGGCCTGGAATCCGCGCACCGGCTACGCGGGGCTCAACGTGTTCGTTTCGCGGTACCTGTTCTCCATCGGCCTGCCGCTCGAGCAGTGGCTGCAGTACCTCGCCGAGCTGTCGCATGCCGAGCCGCGGCCCGGGCGCTTTCTCGCCGAGGCGGCAGCGGCGCTCGCGCGCTTGCCCCTGGTGCAGGGCGCGGCGTGGCGCTCGGGCGCCGGGCAGGGCGAATCCGGCACGCGCACGCCGTACGCCGTGGAGTTCTCCAACCGCGAGCTTTCCCTCACCATGTACTCGCGCTACCGCACCAGCCCGGCGCTGCACGGCCACGTGCGCCTGCTCGGCCAGCTGCTGGCGGAGTTCTACCTCGCCAAGCAGCGCGAACAGGCGCTGCAGGAGGCGAGCTACATGCAGGCCGTGCACGAGACCGGCGCGCGCGTCACGCATGATGTGAAGAACCTGCTGCAGTCGCTGAACGTGCTGTGCTCGGTCGCGGCCGCCGAGGGCGGCGAGTCGCCGGCGGCGCTGGCGCTGGTGCGCCGCCAGCTGCCCGCGATCGCGCAGCGCCTCGCGTCGACGCTCGACAAGCTGCAGCGCCCCGTCCCGGAGCAGGACACCCGCGTGCCGATCGGCAAGTGGTGGCAGGCGCTCGCGCGCCAGTACCGCGATCGCGGCGTGGAGTTCAGCGCGGCCGCCCCGGACGGTGCCGAGGTGCCACGGGCCCTGTTCGACAGCGTCGCCGACAACCTGCTCGCCAACGCCCTCGCCAAGCGCGCCGCACAGCCCGGGGTGCAGGTGCGCGCAGCGCTCGCCGGCGGCGAGTTCAGCGTGTGCGACAGCGGCCGCGCGGTGCCCGAGGCCATCGCCGCGTCGCTGCTGCGCGCGCCCGTGCAGTCGGAGAACGGGCTGGGGATCGGCCTGTACCAGGCCGCGCGCCAGGCGGCGGCGGTGGGGTATGCGTTGCGGCTGGAGTCGAACCGCGACGGCGAAGTGTGCTTCGCCCTGCGGCGCGCGCGGGCCTAGGGCAGGAGGCCGGCGGCGATCAGCTTGCCGTAGAGCTCACCGACGGGGATCCAGAGCATCTGGTCGTCGAAGGCGCCATTTGCCGCGCCGATTGGCGTGGGCGTATGCCATACGAACACCCGGTCGCCGTTCACGTTGGCGGCTTCGTCGATGCCGGCGCTGCCGGTGGCGCCGTTCTTGCCGGTGGAGAACACGATCGCGGCTACGATGTTCTGGTTGGTGACCGGCGTCGCCGTGCCGCAGGTCGTCGCGGTAATGCCGCTGGCGGACTGGCACACGACGAGGTCGTTGGGCTGACAGGTAATGCCGTTCGTTCTCAGGGCGGTTGCGTTGGTGAAATGCGGTGCCGCCGTCGGCGCCACTACGCAGGTCGGCGCAGTGCTGGCGACAGCGTAGCGAATGCGGTTGCCCCAGGTATCCAGGGCAAAGCCGGTGGTGTCCACGATCTGGAAGCCAATAGTCTGCGCCGGCAGGAACCCGCCGTAGGTGGCATCGCAGTTCGGCGGGGTGGTGATGGCTTCGGCGCCAGAGGCCGTGGCAGGACAGGGCAGGCGGCCGTTGACGAGGGCGAAGGACAGCAGCAACTCGCGCGCCGCTTCCAGCCTGCGCCGCGTCTCCTCGAAGTTGCGCTGCTCGGTCTGCGCCGAAAGCGTATACATCCCCGCCGCCAGCAGCAGGCTGATGATCGTGAACACCACCGCGAGCTCGGTGAGCGTGAAGCCGCGGCAGCGGCGCGCGCGAAGCCCGGTCATCAGGGCAACTGGGTGAGCCGCACCGGCGCGAGCGTGACGACTTGCGGGCCGGGTGCCACGGGCGGGTTGCTCGCGACCCAGTCGACGAGGATCAGACGGTCGTTCCAGGGTGCATTCAGCGGAACGTTCGTGATCTTCGACGAGCGCATCGGATGCTGCTCGTACAGCGTTCCCGCGTCCGCGTTCTGGAACTCGAGGTAGTCCGCAAGCGAGGCGCTGGGCCGGGTCTGAGTATCGAGCCTGCGGCCGGCCAGGGTCAGCAACAAGTAGATGTTCCGGTTCCCGGAATCATTGAGGCGCAGGCAGTTGGTCGAGTCGCAGCCGCCCACGGACGGCAGCACGGCCGCGGTGTTGTTCTGCGCCACCGCATAGTAAGAGTTGCGCTGCCACTGGTTGCGCGCGAACCAGCTGGTGTCAGGACCGCCGCTGGGGCACGCGGTGCCCGTCGAGATGCTCAACAGGCAGTGATCGGCGATGACCGCGCGATTGATGCGAATGCGGAAGTTCGCCTGAGTGTCCCAGCCCATCACGTCGATGTTGGGGAGCGTCCCCCAGAACCTGAAAGTCACCGATCCCCGCGGCTTGCCCGCAGTGCTGCCGTCGTTCATCTCCGCCCGATAGCTGGTGGCGACGGGCGTCCACGGGCCGGTGCTGCCGTCGTCTCGCGCCTCCACCAGCAATTGGGAGGTGTCGAGCACGCGCAATCCCATGGCGACATTGGTGAACGTCGCGATCATCTGGATACGGATGGGCTGCGTGGGGTCCGTGTCGTATTCGTGGTAGCGACCTTCGCACAGGCGCGCATCGGCGGTCTCCCACGAGCAAGTCTGGAACATGATGTAGCCAAAGCCTAAAGTCTCGACCGCGTCCGCCGGGGTGGCCTGATAGGCGACCGATGATTGCGCCGGGTTGAAGGGCAGCAGGCCCTGGTAAGTTCCCAGGGCGCCCAGATAGTTCGACGTCGTCGGGTCCGAGAAGGGCGTGGCATAAGGGTAAATAGGAGGATTGGATGACGCGACCCAGCGCCGCGGATTGCTCGAGTCGAGGACGTAGGCAGCGCTCTTTAGCGCCGGCGCGACTTCGCGCTGCGCGCGATCCGCGATCGCCGCCTCGAGCGCGGGGATCACGTCCGCCGCCATCACGGGCAGCACCTGGTCGTTGAACGTTTGCCCCGCTCGGCTCGCGACGAAGGTCGCATCCGCGGGCGAAGTGGCGTTCTCGCACTCCAGATAGTTGCGCAGGTCGGGCGGGCCCGCAACAGGGCGTGACTGGGTCCAGGCCGTGCATCCTGTTCCCGCTTGCGCGACGAGCGCGGGGCCGGGTGCGACGATGAGCGCCACCGGGGTCGTGCCTTCGAAGCTCAGTTGGCCCTGGGAGTCCGAGTTGATCAGGGTCTGCAGCGGCGGCGAAGTCGAGTTGGACAGCGCCCAGCCCGGCGACACGACGAACCACAACGGCTCGCCGTCCGCGTCAGCCAGCTTCTCCAACCCCAGCGTGCGCCACGGAAACCGGCCCACCGCGGGAAGCGTGCAATTTCCGGCCGCGCGCCCTTCGTTCACCGTCCCGTAGTCGCCCGGCGCCTCCGGACACGGCAGCCGGCCCGGATTCGCATCGGTACCCGCGGCATTCAGCGCCATCCACCCGATCAGCGCCCGCTTCGCCTGGGCAAGCGCCTTGGCGTTGTCATCGCGGTCGATGCCCACGAACTGGCTGGCGGCGTTCAAGCGGCTGGTGAGCACATACGCGAACACCATGACCGCGACCGCCAGCAGCCCCAATAACGCCACGCCGCGCTGCGCGCGGCGGCTACCGCGCATCCCCACCTCCGCGCTTGATGCGGATGTCGCCCTTGCCGATCACGCCCTTTACCTCGCCGCTGCCGCGATCGAGCGTCTCGCCCACGCGCATCTCGACGCGCCGACGCTCCTCGCCGACCACCACGGTGACGCGGCTCGGGTCGCTGCCGCGGCGCACGTTCATGTTCAGGCCCTCCGGCTGGTTGCCCTCGCGCACCGCGTAGCCATCGAGCCACAGCGTCGACTTGCCGCTGGAGCGCGCCACATAGCCGTCGATGCGCGTCCTGGGCGAGGCGGCGACGGCGGCGGGCTTGTCGGGCAGGCGCGCCTTGCGCCGCGCGTCCAGCGCGGCACGCTCCGCAGGCGTGAAGAACAGGCGCTCGAGTTCCTGCGCCCCGCTGCCGCACGGCGCAAGCAGGGCGAAACTCAGCAGGGCCAGGGCGGCGCGCCTCATGTCTTGGCCGCCCGGTCGAGGATGGTGATGAGGTCGATGTCGCATTCCGCGCGCAGGCGCGGCGACAGCCCGCTGATCGCCGCCGGCTGGCCGGTACGCCCGAGCGAGCAGCTGCGCACGGCGTAGTAGGCGTTGCCCGAGGCGCGCAAGTCGCCGAGGAAATTCAGCAGGTCACCCTCGTGCAGCAGGGCGAGGCTGACGTGCATGGTGCTGGCATAGAACTCGACGTTGGCCGGCTTGCCGGGCACGGTCTTCAGCGGCTTCTGGCGCTCGACGCGGTAGCGCAGATCGGGGAGCTCGCGCTCGGTGCGGATGCGCGTCATGGCGTCGGCCCACTCGAGCCGCTGCTCCTCGCCCAGGATGCCGATGTC
>DASTTC010000546.1:0-4478 GCA_035760345.1 Burkholderiales bacterium
GGGCCTGGCGTCGCTGGTCGCGAACGAGACGACCTTCATGGTGGCCAACATGGCGGCGGTGATTGGCCACGTGAACGGCGGCCGGCTGCGCGCGTTGGGCGTCACCAGCAAGACCGAAGCGCCGCAGATGCCCGGGGTGCCGCCGATCGCGAACACGGTAACGGGGTTCGAGAACACCGGCTGGTTCGGCATCGTCGCGCCCCGTGGCACGCCGCCGGAGATCATCGAACGGCTCTACCAGGACGTGAAGAAGGCGCTCGGCGACACCGAGATGAAGGCGCGTTTCTTCGCCATGGGCCTCGCCCCGGTCGGCAACTCGCCCGCGCAGATGGCCGCGGCGCTGAAGGAAGAGACCAAGCTCTGGGCCAACGTTGTCCGGGAGAGAAAGATCTCCGTGAAGTGAAGATCGATCCAAAACAGGTCGAGCAGGCGGCCAAGGAGCTCTACATCCGCGCGCTCAAGCTCCTGCCGCCGGATATCAAGCAGGGGTTCGACGCGCTCGCGCGCCGGGAGACGGACGCCGGCGCGCAGCGCATGCTCGGCACCATGATTCGCAACATCACGGTCGCCGAGGACACGGACAACCTGCTGTGCCAGGACACCGGCATCCCGATCTACAACGTGCGTATCGGGAAGAACGTGCAGGTGGACGGGGTCGCGCTCAAGGCGGCGATCCGCAGCGGCTGCGCGCGCTCCACGCGCGAGTATTCGTTCCGCTCCTCCATCGTGCACCCGACCACGCGCGTGAACCAGCAGGATTCCACCGGCCGCGGCGTGCCGGTGATCCACATCGACTTCAGCGACGAGCCCGAGACGCTGACGATCGAGATGGTGCCCAAGGGCTCGGGCTCGGAGAACAACTCCTTCCTCAGAATGGCGATTCCCGCCGAGGGCGTGGACGCGATCAAGACCTTCGTCGTCGATTGCGTGCTGGCCGCGGGCGGCAAGACTTGCCCGCCGACCATCGTCGGCGTGGGCGTGGGCGGCACCGCGGACCTGTGCCTGCACCTCGCCAAGGTGGCGGCGACGCGGCCGCTGGGCTCGGCCTGCGAGGATCCCGAAGGCGCGAAGCTGGAAAAGGATCTCAGCGAGGCGGTGAACATGCTCGGCGTCGGGCCGCAGGGCCTGGGCGGGGATGCCACGTCTTTCGCGGTGCACGTGGAAACCGCCGCCACGCACATCACCATGAATCCGGTGGCGGTGAACATGCAGTGCCATTCCGCGCGCCGCGCGCGCGCCACGTTCCGCCCCGAGGGGATCGAATATGGTTACTAGGCTTGTCGTGCTGATGGCGCTCGCGCTGCCGGTGTCCGCCGCCGAGATCGCAGGCGTGAAGTTCGACCCGCAGGCGCGCGTGGCCGAGTCGCCGTTGACGCTCAAGGGCGTGGGCCTGCGCAAGCGATTGTTCTTCCAGGTCTATGCCATCGGCCTGTACGTGCAGGACACGAAGGGCGATCCGGTCGCACAGGGCGGCGCGAAGCGCGTGGCGATCCACATGCTGCGCGACGTGGACGCGGAGACTTTCACCCAGGCGCTCGTCGACGGCATGCGCCCGAACCACGATGAGGCGACGATGACGGCGCTCGCGCCGCGCATCGCGCAGCTCTCCGCGATCATGGCGCAGGTGAAAGAGGCGAACAAAGGCATGGCGATCGCGCTCGATTGGGTGCCCGGCGCGGGCACGCGCATGTCGATCGACGGCAAGCCGGCGGGCCAGCCCATCGAGGGCGAGGACTTCTACCGGGCGCTGCTCAGGATCTGGCTGGGCGACAAGCCCGTCCAGGACGATCTCAAGCAGGCGCTGCTCGGGGGCTAGGGCCGTGGCGCACCACGCATTCGACATGCCGATCACCGACGCGCAGGCGCGCTCGCTCCGCGTCAACGATACGGTGACCCTGAACGGCACGCTGTTCGGCATCCGCGACGCGACCCAGATCCACATGTTCGATCGTGGCCGGAAGACGCGCTTCGACCTCAACGGCCATGCGGTCATCCACACCGCCCCCAACGTGCGCAAGGTGGACAAAAGCGCGCAGCATCCCACCGGCTACGCGCCCCTGTGCATTGGCACCACCACCAGCGACCGCATGGAGCGCTTCACGCAGCCGCTCATGCAGCAGTACGGCGTGCGACTGGTCATCGGCAAGGGCGGGCTGCGCGAGGCTTCCTCCGCCGCGTTCGTGCAGTTGGGCGGCGCGTACCTCGCCATCATCGGCGGCACCGCCGCGCTGGAGACCACCTGGGTCGAGTCGATCGAGGACGTGGACCTCGACGACCTCAATCCGGAGTCGTTGTGGAAGTTCCGCGTGCAGGGCTTCGGGCCGCTGCTGGTGGCGATGGACAGCCACGGCGCGAGCCTGTACGACGGCGTGAGGGCGCATGCCGCAGGGCGGCGCGCAGCCGCGCTGGCCGCGCTCGGCGTCAAGTAGTGCGGCGGCTCGATACCGACATCCTGATCCTCGGTTCAGGCGGCGCGGGCCTGTTCGCCGCGCTGCACGCGCACGCGGCCGATCCGTCGCTGCATATCACGGTGGCGGTGAAGGGCCTGCTCGGCAAGTGCGGCTGCACGCGCATGGTGCAGGGCGGCTACAACGTGGCGCTGGCGAAGGAAGACTCGATCGAGCGCCATTTCATGGACACCATCGAGGGCGGCAAGTGGCTGCCCGACCAGGAGCTCGCCTGGAAGCTGGTCACGCTCGCCGTGGAGCGCATCCGCGAGCTGGAAAACGAGCTGGGGTGTTTCTTCGACCGCAATCCCGACGGCTCCATCCACCAGAAGGCCTTCGCCGGGCAGACGTTCGATCGCACGGTGCACAAGGGCGACCTCACGGGCATCGAGATCATGAACCGCCTGGCGGAGCAGGTGTGGGCGAGAAACATCGGCCGGCTCGAAGAGCATCGGGCCGTCGAGCTGATCAAGTCCCGATCCGGCGACGCGCTGGCCGGCGTTCTCATGATCGACATGCGCACCGGCGAATACGTCCTGGCGCGCGCGAAGGCGGTGCTGCTGGCCACCGGCGGCGGGCCGACCATGTACCGCTACCACACGCCCTCGGGCGACAAGAGCTGCGACGGCCTCGCCATGGCGCTGCGCGCGGGGCTTGCCTTGCGCGACATGGAGATGGTGCAGTTCCATCCGACGGGACTTCTCGCCGGCACGCATACGAGGATGACCGGCACCGTGCTCGAGGAAGGCCTGCGCGGCGCGGGCGGGTTCCTGCTGAATGGAGCGAGAGAGCGCTTCATGCCGAAGTACGACCCGCTGGCCGAGCGCGCGACGCGCGACTTCGTCTCGCGCGCCATGTACACCGAGATGAGCAAGGGCAGCGTCTCGCCCAACGGCGGCCTGTACATCTCCATGGCGCACCTCGGCCCGGAGAAGGTGGCGAAGAACTTCAAGGGGATGGTCGAGCGCTGCGCCGACTGCGGCTTCGACCTCGCCGGCGGCCTCGTCGAAGTGGTGCCCACCGCGCACTACATGATGGGTGGCGTGGAGTTCGGCGTGGACTGCAGCACCACGCTGCCGGGCTTGTTCGTCGCCGGCGAAGACGCGGGCGGCGTGCACGGCGCGAATCGGTTGGGCGGCAACGGCGTGGCTAATTCCACGGTGTTCGGCGCGGTGGCGGGCGATACGATGGCGGCATGGGTGAGGACAACCGGCGCGCTGCGCGAGGCGGATCAGGAAGCGCTGGTCGCCGCCGTCGAGCGTTGCGAGCCTAAGTTGTCGGCTTCGCATGGCGCGCTGGAGGCCTTGCGCGAGCGGCTCTATGGCGTGATGTGGGAAAAGGTCGGCATCATCCGCGACCGCCCCGGCCTGCAGCGCGCGCTCGCGGAGCTGAAGGCCATTTCCGATGAGCTCGCGGCGACGGGCATCCCCGATGCCAATCGCGCGTTCAACCTGACCTGGCACGACTGGCTGAACCTGAAAAGCCTCGCCGACACGAGCCGCGTCATCGCGCAGGCCGCGCTCGCGCGCGAGGATTCGCGCGGCGCGCACTTTCGCGAGGACTTTCCCGACGCGGGGCCGCTCGCGACGTCGAGCTACACCAGCGCGCGGCTGGCCGGCGCTGCGCTCGCCATCGCCATGAAGCCGGTCGCCTTCACCCGCGTGCGACCCGGCGAGAGCCTGCTTACCCCACGTGTTGCCTGAAGAATTCTTGCGTCCTCTCGCGCGCGAGCTTTGAGGCCCCGGCGTGGTAGGAGCCGCGCTGGTCGCAGTTGAAGCCGTGCCCGGCGCCGACGTAGTAGTGCGCCGTGATCTCCGGGTGCGCCGCGGCGATGGCCTTGGCCTGCGCCAGCGTCGGCGATTGGTCCTGCTCGCCGAAGTGGCACAGCGTCGGGCACTTGGGCTTCTCGCCGATGAAGCCCGGCATGCCGCCGCCGTAGTAGGGCGCCGCGCAGGCGAGGCCGGACAGCCGCGCTGCCGCGACCCAGGTCACGGTGCCGCCCCAGCAGTAGCCGACGATGCCGACCTTGCC
>DASTTC010000547.1:0-4109 GCA_035760345.1 Burkholderiales bacterium
TTCGCCAAGAGCGACCCGTCGCAGCCCACGGCCAACATCGAATGGCACGTGCAGCCGCTGTCGCTGGACAAGTTCGGCGACCCGCTGCACCCCTTCCCCGCGATCACGCCGAGCGTGTGCAACCTGCGCCCCGCCTCGCGCGGCTGGGTGCGCATCAAGTCGAAGGACCCGGCCGACTATCCGGAAATCAAGCTGAATTACCTCTCCGCCCCCGAGGACCGCAAGGTGGCGGTGGACGGGATGCGCTACACGCGCCGCATCATGGCGGCGAAGGCGCTGGCGAAGTACCGGCCCGAGGAGTTCCGGCCCGGCCCCACGGTGCAGGATGACGCAGCGCTGCAACAGGCGGCGGGCGAGCTCGGCACCACGATCTTCCACCCGGTGGGCACCTGCGCGATGGGCGCCGTGGTGGACGAGCGGCTGCGCGTGAAGGGCCTCGAGCGACTACGCGTCATCGACGCCTCCGTCATGCCGCGCATCACCTCCGGCAACACCAACGCCCCCACCACGGTGATCGCCGAGAAGGGCGCGCGCATGGTGCTGGAGGACGCACGCGGCTAGGCTGTGTTCAAGGTCCAGTCGAACTCGGCATAGCGCAGCTTCAGCCCGAAACCCAGGCGCTCCACCGCGTGCAGCTCCGACTCGCCCTGCAGCCGCGCGGCGACGAACTCGAACACGCCGCGCTCGCCGCCGAAATCCTCCGCGTACCACTCGAGCTGCTTCGGCACGACGAGCGTGGCGCCGTCCGCGCCCAGGCGAACGTGCGCGGCGAGGTACTCGCGCGTCGCGCGCTCCAGCGACTCGTCGAGCCCCTCGGCGGGATAGGCCGAGGGCGCGGGCGAGGAGCGGCACGCCGAGTACATCGCGAAATGCACGCGCTCGTCGTAAACGTAGGGCGCGAGCTTGAGCCGCGGATCGTCGCGCCGCAGCAGCCGGGCGCCGAGGCCGGGGCGCGGCGCGTTCACCCGCAGCAGGCCGTGCTCGATGGCGTCCAGCGAGAAAACGTGCCCGCCGATCACGTATTGCGAGCCCGGGAAGAAATCGGCCAGCGCGCGCACGCCGCCGCGCGCGTCGCGCGCCACCACCGCGTGCAGCACGAGCGCGTTGTAGACGTTCAGCCAGAAAGCGAGCCGCAGGCCGATGCGCAGGCTCGCGCACTCGAAGTCGGCCAGCGCGCGCGCCGCGAGCCGCAGCGCCGCGTACGCCGGCGATTGCGCGAACGCCACGTAGTCGAAGCAGTGCCGCCCGGGGTCGTAGTGCGCGGTGCACGCCTCGCGCAGGGCGTTCGCCAGCAGAACGGGGGCATCCCAGGCCGGGATGCGCGAGCCTTGCTCGATAGCGTTCAGGACGGGCATGGCGCGCCGCGGCGGTCGCTAGCGGAACTCCTCCTCCTGCGGCTCGTCCGGCGGCTCGGCCTGGGCCTGCGACAGCGTACGCAGGCGAAAGCGCCCCTCGTAGTCGAACAGCCAGGTCTCGATGAACACGACGCTGCCGCCGCCGTTCAGCAGCTTCGCCGACGGCCGCGGGAACGGTTCGGCCTGCCGCACTGTCTGGGCCACCAGCTGCTCCAGCCAAGGCGCATGACCCGGACCCCGGAACAGTTCCAGCCGCCGCATTTCGCCCAGCGCGTCGATCTCGGCGCGCATGACGATGACGCCGCGCACCGGGTTGGGCGGCGGCCCGTCGTAGACCAGGCCTGGGTTGGCGGCATGCAGCAGGCGGGCGAACTCGTGGCGGTACTCGGCGAGGGTCGTCGCGACAGATTCGCGCTGCAGCGGCAGGGGCGCCGCGGGCATGCTGTGGTAGGTCTTGGCGAGGCGCGCCTGCGGCACGGCGACCGGCCCGGGCGCGCTGCAGCCGGCGGCGAGCACCACGGCCGCCCCAAGCACTTGAAAACGGCGGGCGCGAACCCCACGTTTCGCGGACGCTGCGCACCTTTTCGCAAGCGACATGAGGAGCCATCTTAAATGAAACGCGTCGTCCTGTTCCTGGCCACCAACATCGCGGTCCTGCTGGTGCTGTCGGTGGTCATCAGCCTGTTGGGGCTGGACCGCTGGCTGAGCGCCGAAGGCATCGACTACCGCGCGCTGCTCGGGTTCTCGGCAGTGCTTGGCTTCGGCGGCGCGATCATCTCGCTGCTCATCTCGAAGACCATGGCCAAGATGTCCACGCGCGCGCGCGTCATCGACGGCACCGAGGGCTCGACCGAGTACTGGCTGGTGCAGACGGTGAAGGAGCTCGCCGGCAAGGCGGGCATCGGCATGCCCGAGGTCGCCATCTTCGAGGGCGCGCCCAACGCCTTCGCCACCGGCGCGTTCAGGAACTCGTCGCTGGTCGCCGTCTCCACCGGGCTGCTGCAATCCATGGGCAAGGAGGAGGTCGCAGCGGTGCTCGGGCACGAGGTGGCGCACGTGGCCAACGGCGACATGGTGACGCTCACCCTTATCCAGGGCGTGGTCAACACCTTCGTCGTGTTCCTGTCGCGCGTGGTTGGCTTCTTCGTCGACAAGCTGATCTTCCGCACCGAGCGCGGCGTCGGCCCTGGCTTCTTCATCGCCTCGCTCGTGGCGCAGGTCGTTCTCGGCATCCTCGCCTCGATGATCGTGGCCTGGTTCTCCCGCCAGCGCGAGTTCCGCGCCGACCGGGGCTCGGCGGAGCTCCTCGGCTCGCCGCGGCCGATGATGGCCGCGCTCGCGACGCTGGGCGGCGTGCCGGCGGGCGAGCTGCCGCAGTCGTTCGAGGCGCACGGCATCAAGCAGAGCAAGTCGAAGTTCCTCGGCCTGTTTGCCAGCCACCCGCCGGTCGAGGAGCGCATCGCCGCGCTGCAGGCGCACTACGCCGGCCGGGCGTAGCGCGTAGGGCGGGCCGTTGGCCCATCCAGTACGGTGGGCCGTTGGCCCACCCTACTGATACGATTCCGGGCATGAAGATCGGCATCGTCGGCGTGAGCGGCTACGGCGGCAGCGAATTGCTGCGGCTGTGCGCCGGCCATCCGTCCTTCGAGATCGCCTACGTCGGCGGGGAGTCCACCGCCGGCCAGGCGCTCGCGCAGCGCTTTCCCGCGCTCGCCGGGCACCCGGCGGGCAAGCTCGTCATCCAGCCCTTCGAGCCCGGGAAAGTCTCCGGCCTCGATCTGCTCTTCGCCTCTCTGCCCACCGGCAAATCGCGCGAGCCGCTCGCCAGGGTGTCGAAGGACATCCGCGTCGTCGACGTCGGCGGCGACCACCGCTTCGTCGAGGGCTGGGCCTATGGTCTTACCGAGCTGCCCGGACAGCGCGAGAAGATCCGTGGCGCCACGCGCGTGGCCAATCCGGGCTGCTACCCGGCGGCCTCGCTCCTTGCGCTGGCACCGCTCGTGAAGCAAGGGCTGATCGAGCCCGAAGGCATCGTCATCGACGCCAAGAGCGGCGTGACGGGGACGGGCCGCGGCGGCGCGAGCGACTTCGGCTATGCCGAGACCAACGAGGACCTGTTCGCCTACGGGCTGGAAGCGCACCCGCACGTGCCGGAGATGGAAGCGGCGCTCGCCCAGGTCGGCGGCAAGAAGTGCACGATCGCCTTCACGCCGCACCTCGTGCCGATGACGCGCGGCATCCTCGCCACCTGCTACGCGCGCCCGCGCGGCGCGGTGGACGCCAAACGGCTGTATGAGGCCGCCGCGGCCAGCTACCGCGGGGAGCCGTTCGTGAAGCTGCAGCCGCTCGACAACGGCCGCAGCGCGCATACCGGTTGGGCCACCGGGTCCAACCTCGCGTTCCTGTCCTACGCGGTGAACGCCCGCACCGGCCTGGTCGTGGCGCTGGGCGCGATCGACAACCTGGGCAAGGGGGCGGCGGCGCAGGCGGTGCAGAACGCGAATCTCATGACCGGCCAGCCCGAGACCGCGGGACTCGCCGGACTGCCGCTCTGGCCCTAGCGTCGGGCGGCGCGCGCCGCTGGGTCGACACCCTGCTGGCGTGGTACTTCGTCTCGGTCTGGGGCTCGGGCTACCTCGCCACCAAGATCGGCATCCAGTACGCGGCGCCGTTCACGTTCCTGTCGCTGCGCTTCCTGTTCGGGCTCGCGTGCCTGGTGCCCGTGCTGCTCATCCTGCGCCCGCCGTGGCCGAA
>DASTTC010000548.1:0-4375 GCA_035760345.1 Burkholderiales bacterium
ACGCTGCTATTCGGCCATTCGCACGAGGCGCTCGCGGCGGCCGACCTGGCGCTGGTGGCGAGCGGCACGGCCACACTGGAGGCGGCCCTGTTCAAGACCCCCATGGTCATCACGTATCGCCAGTCCTCCCTGTCGTGGGCGTTGCAGCGGCCGATGCTCTACCTGCCGTATGTCGGCATGCCCAACATCCTCGCCGGCGAGCGCCTGGTGCCCGAACTGATCCAGGGACGGGCGACCCCGGCGGCGCTGGCGAGGGCGTTGCTCGAACTTCTGCTCGACCCCGCGCAGCAGCAGCGCCAGGTGAGCCGCTTCCGCGAAATGCACGTGGCGCTCAGGCAGAACAACGCCGAAAAAGCCGCCGCAGCCGTGCTCGGCGTGCTCGACGCGAGCCGTGCCTGAGCGGCACATCTGCGGCGTCGACGAGGCCGGCCGCGGGCCGATCGCCGGGCCGGTATTCGCGGCCGCGGTGATCCTCGACCCACGGCGGCCCATCGCGGGCCTCAGGGACTCCAAGCTCCTGTCCCCCCTGCGGCGCGAAGCCCTTGCCCTGGCCATTCGTGAAACGGCCCTGTCCTGGAGCGTGGCGAGCGCCAGCGTCGAGGAAATCGACCGCCTCAATATTCTGCAGGCGTCCCTGCTTGCGATGCGCCGGGCGGTCGAGTGCTTGAGCGTAGAACCGCAAGAGGCGTGGGTGGATGGCAATCGATGCCCGGCCCTGGCCTGTGAGGCTCGCGCGGTGCTCGGGGGAGACCGTCGGGTTCCCGAGATCTCTGCCGCCTCGATTCTCGCCAAGACCGCGCGCGATGCCGAGATGCTGCGCTTGCATGAGCAGTTTCCGCACTATGGCCTGGATCGCCACAAGGGCTATCCGACACGGGACCACCTGGCAATGCTCGCGCGCCACGGGGCCTGCGAGATACACCGGCGCAGCTTTGCTCCCGTGCAACGGCGTCTTGACGCATGAGCGTCCTGCGGTCCCGGGACAACCCGCGCGTGCGCCGCTGGCGCGCGCTCGCGCATGACGCGCGCGCGCGGCGCGGGGAGCGCCGCGTGCTCATCGAGGGCGTCCACCTGATCGAGGCATATCTCGATTCGGGGGCACGACCCGCGGCACTGCTGGTAAGCGCCTCCGGCGGTACCAAGGAGGAAATCGTCGCTCTGGTACGGCGTGCCGCCATGGAACCCATCACACTGGCGGATGCGCTATTCCGCTGGGTCGCGGATACGGCATCGCCCGTCGGGCTGGCCGCGGAGATCGCATTGCCGCCGGCCGCGGCCGTCGCGCTCGCGCAGCATGCAGTGTTTTTCGATGGCGTGCAGGATGCCGGAAACGTAGGTGCCATTCTGCGCAGCGCCGCCGCGTTCGGCGTGGACACCGCCGTGCTCGGTTTGGGTTGCGCCGACCCTTGGTCGCCAAAGGTCCTGCGCGCCGCCATGGGCGGGCACTTCGCGCTGCGCATCGCCGAAGTCCCCGATCTGACAGTGGCCTTGTCGGAATTCCGGGGAACGCTGATCTGTGCGGCGGCGTCGGGCGGCATGCCGCCAGAAACGCTCGATCTCAGGGGCTCGCTGGGGTGGATCCTGGGCGCCGAGGGGCAGGGGGTCAGCCCGGCGGTTGCCGATCGCGCCGCCGCCCGCGCCAGCGTGCCGCTTGCCGCAGGCGCCGAATCGCTCAATGTCGCGGCGGCCGCGGCAATCCTGTTCTACGAGCGCGCGCGCCAGCTCAGTACAAGCGGCGCTCGATCCTGAGTTCCCTCAGGATGGTGGTGGCCAACTCCTCGATCGATTTGGCCGTGGAATTGATCCAGCGGATGCCTTCTCGGCGCATCAGTTGCTCGGCCTGCTCGACTTCGTAGCGGCAGTTGTCCAACTCGGCGTAGCGGCTGCCCGGACGGCGCTCCCGTCGGATCTCGCTGAGACGCTCCGGCGCGATGCTCAATCCAAACAGGTGCGCCTTGCGCGCCGCAAGCACCGGCGGCAACTGCCGGCGCTCGAAGTCCTCCGGGATAAGGGGGTAGTTCGCCGCCTTCAGGCCGAACTGCAGCGCCAGGTACAGGCTAGTGGGGGTCTTGCCGCTGCGCGACACGCCGACGAGGATGACGTCGGCCAGCTCGAGCTCCCGATCCGAGGCGCCGTCGTCGTGCGCCATGGCGAAATTGATCGCGTCCATGCGGTGGGTATAGCCCGGCTTGTCCATCGCGCTGTGCGAGCGTCCGATGGTGTGCGTCGACGGCATGCCCAGCGCCGCCTCGAGCGGGTCGATGAACGTCTCGAAGAAATCCACGAAATGCGCGTTGCACCTGCGCACCACGGCGCGCAGTTGCCCGTCGACCAGGGTGGAAAAGACGATCGGCATGCCGTTGCCGTCCCGGCTTTCGGCCTCGATGCGGGCGCGGCACTCCTCGGCCTGCTGCGCGGAATCGACGAACGGCAGCGTGACCTGCCGGAACTCGACCCCTTCGAACTGGGTGAGCAGGCTATGCCCGAGCATCTGCGCCGTGATGCCGGTACCGTCGGAGACATAGAACACGGTGCGGCGCTGCGGCATGCCGGATAAAATAGCAGGGAAATGAGAGTCGCGTGGCTCAAAGACCTGCGTATGTCGGACCTGCCCCAGGTTGGCGGCAAGAACGCCTCTCTCGGAGAAATGATCGGCGCGCTGGCCGGCGCCGGCATCCGGGTGCCCGGCGGCTTCGCCACCACGGCCGATGCCTACCGCGAGCTTCTTCGGGCAGGCGCGCTGGATCAGCGTATCGCTACGCGCATTGCCAGTCTCAAGGAGGGGGATGTCCAGGGACTCGAGCGGTGTGGCGCCGAAATTCGCGGTTGGATCGAATCGGCACCACTTCCCTCTACCTTAGAACATGAGATAAGATCTTGTTATCAATACGTTGTATCACAATACTCAAGTGAAGCATCATTTGCCGTAAGGTCTTCGGCAACTGCCGAGGACCTGCCCGATGCCTCCTTTGCCGGGCAGCAGGAAACCTTCCTCAACGTGCGCGGCGCCGACAACGTGCTGCAGGCGATCCGTCACGTCTTCGCTTCCCTCTACAACGACCGCGCCATTTCCTATCGCGCCCACCGCGGATTTGCGCACGGCGAGGTCGCGCTGTCGGCGGCCGTGCAGCAGATGGTGCGCAGCGACCTGGGCGCCAGCGGCGTCATGTTCACCCTCGATACGGAATCGGGTTTCCGCGACGTGGTGTTCATCACCGCGTCCTATGGCCTGGGTGAAATGGTGGTGCAGGGGGCAGTGAACCCGGACGAGTTCTACGTGCACAAGCCCATGCTGGCCCGCGGACGCCCGGCGATCGTGCGGCGGACCCTCGGCAGCAAGGAACAGAAGATGGTGTATGCCGATGGCACCGCGGCCGGGCGCTCGGTGCGCACCGTCGCGGTGCCGGCGGCGGAACGCGATGCGTTCTCGCTCGGCGACGCCGATGTGCTCGATCTGGCCCGGGCCGGACTGGCCATCGAAAAGCACTACGGCCGGCCGATGGACATCGAGTGGGCGAAGGACGGCAAGGACGGCCGCCTGTACGTGCTGCAGGCTCGACCGGAGACCGTGAAGTCTCGCGCCCACGCGAGCACCGAAGAGCGCTTCCGCCTGCGGGGCCGAGGTGAGGTGCTCGTGAGCGGCCGCGCCATCGGTCACAAGATCGGCGCCGGCGCGGTGCGCGTGGTCGCGTCGTCGGCGCTCATGTCGAGCGTAAAGCAGGGCGACATTCTCGTCACCGACATGACCGACCCGAACTGGGAGCCGGTGATGAAGCTCGCCTCCGCCATCGTCACCAATCGCGGTGGGCGCACCTGTCACGCAGCGATCATCGCGCGCGAACTGGGCATCCCGGCCGTCGTAGGCTGCGGCGATGCGACGAAAAAGCTGCGCGACGGCCAAGCGGTCACCGTATCCTGCGCGGAGGGCGACACCGGCAACGTGTACGAGGGCAGCCTGCCTTTCGACGTGAGCGTCGTGGAGCGCGGCGTGATGCCCGAGATCCCGGTGAAGATCGCGATGAACGTCGGCAACCCGGACCTGGCGTTCGATTTCGCGCAGTTGCCGAATGCCGGCGTGGGGCTGGCACGCATCGAGTTCGTCATCAACAACGAAATCGGCGTGCATCCGCGGGCCTGCCTCGAGCACGCGCAATTGCCCGCCGAGCTGCGTGCCAAGGTGCGGGCGGCGTCGCGCGGCTACGCCGATCCTGTGACCTTCTTCCGGGAGAAGCTGACCGAAGGCGTGGCCACCATCGCTGCGGCGTTCTGGCCCAAGCCGGTGATCGTGCGCTTGTCGGACTTCAAGTCGAACGAGTACCGCAAACTCCTGGGCGGAGAACGCTATGAGCCCGACGAGGAGAACCCCATGCTCGGC
>DASTTC010000549.1:0-2483 GCA_035760345.1 Burkholderiales bacterium
ACGGTGGGCGCGCAGGGGCTGTCCTCGCGCGGCATCTGCCACGCCAAGCGCTCGCTGGAGATCTACGACCGCTTCGGCGTCGCCGCGCGCATCCGCGACAAGGGCGTGACCTGGAACGAAGGCGACGTGTTCGTGCGCGACGAGCGCATCTACCGCTTCAACCTGCAGCCCGAGCGGGACCAGAAGTTTCCCGCCTTCGTCAACCTGCAGCAGTTCTACGTGGAGCAATACTTGGTAGAGGCGGCGCTCGAGACGCCCGCGGTCGAGCTGCGCTGGAAGAGCCGCGTGACGGGCATCGCGCAGCACGCCGAGCACGTCGCGCTGACCGTGGACACGCCGCAGGGACGCTACACCGTGCGCGCACGGTACGTGATCGGCGCCGACGGCGCGCACGGCGCGCTGCGCGAGCAGCTCGGCGCGCGCGACGCCGAGTCGGCCCTGTTCGACAACATCTGGTGCATCGCCGACGTGAAGCTGGCGGGCACGCCGGGCGCGGTGCGCCGCTCCTATCTCGATGCGCCGCAGAACGACGGCGGCGCCATCTGGTACCACCAGATGGCCGACGGCGTCTGGCGCACCGACTGGCTCATCACCCACTACACCGACCCGGACGCGGAAGCGACGCCCGAGCGCGCGCAGGCGCGCCTGAAGAAACTCCTCGGTCCGGACACGCCGTTCGAGCTGGTGTGGGTCGGGCCCTGGCGCTTTCGCCGCCGCGTGCTGGAGCGGATGACGCACGGGCGCGTCTTGTTCCTCGGCGACGCGGCCGCGCAGCACTCGCCGTTCGGCGCGCGCGGCGGCAACCGGGCGGTGCAGGACGCGAACAACCTGGGCTGGAAGCTCGCGCTCGTGCTGCAGGGGCGCGCGCGGCCTGAGCTGCTCGAGACCTACGAGCTCGAGCGGCATTTCGCGGCGCGCGAGGCGGTCGAGATCGCCTCGCGCAGCGCCGTGTTCATCGCGCCCGAGACCGATGGCCAGCGCCGCGTGCGCGACGCCTACGTCGAGCTCGCGCGGCGCCATGAATGGGCGCGGCCGATGGTGAACGTGGGGCGCCTGTCGGTGGCCAGCGTGTACGCGTTCAGCCCTCTCAACCGGGAAGGCGGCGGGCTCGAATCGCCGCTCGCGCAGCCGGGGGCGGCGGCGCCGGACGGACGTTGCGGCGACGGCTTCCTGGTCGAGCGCCTGCGCGGCGAATTCACGGTGGCGTACTTCGGCGGCGAAGGGCCGGCGGTGGCCGATGCGCAAGTCGTGCAACTGCCGAAGAAGGGCCACGATGCCCTGTTTTCGCGCTACGGCGTCGAGGATCGCGCGACCTACGTGTTTCGTCCCGACGGCCATGTGCTCGCGCGCTGCGCGGGCATCGACGGCGCCTTCGCGCACGCCGCCATCGAGCAGGTGCTCGCTTACCGGGCGCCGCGGGAATTGCGCGAGGCGGTGTCGCAGCAGCCGGCTGCCGATCGCCTGTTCGACACCCTGAGCGCGCACCTGGACGCGCTGCCGCCCGAGCACCGCGGCGCCGCCCTCGCACCCGTCATGAGGCGGATCGAGGAACGCGAAGGGAACCTGGAAGGAATCGGCGGGCTGTAAACCATTTACTCGCTGCCGCCGTCCACCGGGTAGCCTTGCGCGCGCCAGCGCTGCATGCCGCCGGCGAGGTTGGCGACCTTGGAGAAACCGGCTTTCCTGAGCAGGACCGTGGCCTGGGCGGAGCGCGCGCCGGAGCGGCACACGGTGACCACCGGCACGTCGCGGTCGAGCTGGCCCGATCGAGCGGCAAGCTCGCCCAGCGGCACCAGCCGCGCGCCCGCGATGTGGCCCAGCGGGCCGTCGAACTCGTCGGCCTCGCGCACATCGACGACCTGCACCTCGCGCGGGTGCTCTTCCAGCCAGTTCGGCTGCAGCTCGAGGATGCCGGCGAAGGTGTAGGTGAGCGGCGCCCAATCCTGGCCGTCCGCCGGTGCAGAACCGTTCTGCGGCCGCCCGCACTGCAGGTTGGCCGGTACCGCGGCGTCCATCTGCTTCGGATGCGCGAGGCCCAGGTTCTCCATGTAGCCGACGAAATCGGCCTCGCCCACGGTCAGCGCGAGGCGCGGGTTGTAGCGCTTTTCCTCGCCCACGCTCGAGCAGGTGAGCCCGCGGTAGTCGTGCGCCGGGTAGATCAGGCAGTCCTCCGGCAGCGAGAAAACCTGCTCGCGCACCGAACGAAACAGCAATTGCGCGCTGCCTTGCTGGAAGTCGGTGCGGCCGCAGCCGCGGATCAGCACCGTATCGCCGGTGAAGGCCAGGGCGAGGTCATCGAGCACGTAGGTGAGGCAGCCGTTGGTGTGTCCCGGCGTCGCGCGCACCGTCAGGTGGCGCCTGCCGAACTCGACGCGCTCGCCCGGCTCGAGGGTGCGGTCCGCACCTTGCGCGCCGCTCGCCTTGCCGATGGCGATGCGGCTTCCCAGCCGCTCGCGCAGCAGCCATGCGCCGGTCACGTGGTC
>DASTTC010000550.1:0-3641 GCA_035760345.1 Burkholderiales bacterium
CTGCTCGGGGCCGGCGTCTGGCAGGAGACCATCCCCTACTCCGCGAACTTCCCGTCGGCGCACCCGGCGTTCCTCGGCACGCTCACGCGCAGCCAGGTGCAAGTGCGTGCGGCGCTCGCGCCGCACGACCTCGTGGTGTGCCTGGGCGGGGAGCTGCTGCGCATGTCGGTGCACCACCCCCTGGATGCGCTGCCCGAAGGCATGCCGGTGGTGCAGGTCTCGGAGCGCGACTGGGAGCTCGGCAAGAACCACCCCACGGAGATCGCCATCCGCGCGGACGTGCGCGAGACGCTGAAGGCCCTCAATGCGCTGCTTCGCGCGCGCATGACACCGGCGCAGAAGGAAGCGGCAAACAAGAGACTGGCTTCACTGGTGCGTGAGAATTGGACGGCGAAGAATGTCCGGGCACGCGAGGAAGCGCTCGAGGCCGCCGCCCTGCAGCCCATCGACCCGCGTTATTTCATGATGCAGCTCGCCGCAGCGCTACCCGAGGATGCCGTGCTGGTCGAAGAAGCGCTGACCACCTCGGCGCCGCTGCCAGCCCATCTGCGCCAGCGCGATCGCCAGGGCTACTACGGGCTGGCCTCGGGCGGCATCGGCTTCGCCGTCGCGGGCGCCGTGGGCATCAGCCTCGCGCTGCCGCACCGGCCGGTGGTCGCGCTGATCGGCGATGGCAGCGCTCTGTATAACATCCAGGCCCTCTGGACGGCAGCGCACCACAAGCTGCCGCTGACCTACGTGATCGCCAACAACCGCGGCTACCGCATCCTCAAGGAGCGCCTGGTGTCGTTCCGCAAGACCGACAAGTTCGTCGGCATGGACATCCGCGAGCCCGAGATCGACTTCGTGCACCTTGCGCAGTCGATGGGCGTGCCGGCGCGGCGCATTACGGATCCGCAGGACATCGCGCCGGCGCTCAAGGCGGGGATCGAGAGCGGCGCGCCGAGCCTGCTTGACGTGGCCGTCGCGGACGGCTTCGGCGCCTAGCAGGCCGCCCACGCCTCCACTGTGGTGCGAACCGAACGTTCAATCGCGATTGCGGTGGGGAACGTACCGAATGCGCCTGCGCGTACGACGATTCCCGTGTAGTTCTTGCTTCGATCCCAGAACGGGTAGGTGCCGAGGGCGCCCGGACTCGATACTCTTGTCCCGGCGACGCAGTTGAACGTCGCGCTCCGGCATTCGTGCCACAGGCCAAATCCGTAGTGCCAGTCTTCGCCCATTGCAGCGCCGCCGGGAAGGCCCGAGAAGATCGGCGAGAAGTCCAACGGGATGCCGGCCGTGCGATCCGCGAGGAGCTGAGCCATGGAAGCGCTGTTCAGCAGCTGCCCGCTTTTGAGCGACTTGAGAAAGGCCAGGTAGTCCTCGCCCGTGAAATGCATGCCGCCGGCAAGTGTGGGGTTGGACAATGAAGGTGAGTCATAGCGCGATGCGGGAAAGAGCCCGGTCTGTGCCTTGAATTCCGCGAAGATGTCTTGCCAGCTCGCGAAGCCGCGCGCCCTGATTGCCATGAGACCCGCGACCTGCAGATGTCCGCTGGCATAGAAAAAGGCCTGCCCCGGCACGTTGGGGTTGGGGTTGACGTCCGCGACTCTGAGTACACAGTCTTCGAAATCCGAATTTCCGTTATTGAGGCAATCATCCGGATCCACCGTCAAGCCGGAGGTAAGACTCAGCAGGTGCGCCAGGGTGATGCCGCCAATCGGCCAGGACCCGATGTAACTCTGCGGCTGGTGTGCCAACGCCAGGTGGCCCTGCTCCACCAACCGCAGGATCATGACGGCCGTGACCAGCTTCGAGGCGGACTTGGATTCGTAGGACGTCTGCAGGGTGGAGCCGCCGCGATTGTAGGTGTACCTGCGCCCATCCTGCCGGTCCACCGAGAACGAGAAGTCCACCTCCGATGCGGCCTGGCCGAGCGTCGCATCCATCTGCGCTTCGAGGGCGTTCTGCTGCGACACCGGGCACGACGCCGATGTTTCCATGCCGCTGCCGCAGCCTGCCGCCACCGCCGATAACAGCAGCACGGGCCACGCCAGACGCATGCACGCGCGATCGCGCGTGCTCAATGTAGGGTGCTCTGCATCTGCGCAGTTTGGACCACGCGGCGCCATTCATCCGTACGCCAACGAACCTACCCTGTGCGCGCTTGCGCACAGATCGAGCGATAGGGCATGGGTAGCCTGACCAGGGTCGCACAGGCAGTGCGCACTTCAATCTCACGCCAAAGGAACTTCCATGAACAGCATCGTCTACCTTGTCGGCGCAGTGGTGATCATCGTCGCCATCCTGTCGTTCTTCGGCCTGCGCTGAAGCAACCGCAGAGCATCGAAACCCGCCTATGCGGCTAGGCGATCAGCGAGCCAGCGGCAACGTCGAAGATCGACGGGGCCTGCGCATCGGCGGTGGGCTGGGCATTGGCGGAGTCGTGATCGTGGTCATCGCCTACTTCTTCGGCTTCGACCCCGCGGCCGTATTGAACGTGGCCGAGCAGGTCGCGCCCCAAGGCGAAACGCGCCCTGCCCCCAAGGGCGCGCCCGCGGACGAAATGGGCCAGTTCGTCGCCAAGGTCCTCGGCAGCGCCGAGGATGTCTGGGGCAAATTATTCCAGCAATCGAACAGCGCGTACCGGCCCGCGACGCTGGTTCTGTATGAAGGACAGGTCCGCTCGGCCTGCGGCATGGGGCAATCGGCGAGTGGCCCGTTTTATTGCGCCGCCGACGAAAAGCTCTACATCGACCTGGCGTTCTTCCGCGACCTGCAGGCACGCTTCGGCGCGCCGGGCGATTTCGCCCAGGCCTACGTGATCGCACACGAGGTTGGCCACCACGTGCAACAGCTCACGGGCACTTTCCAGAAGTTCGCGGCAGCGCGAGCAGGCGCCTCGGCGGCAGAACGCAACCGGATGTCCGTGCGCCTGGAACTGCAGGCCGATTGCTTCGCGGGGGTCTGGGGACACCACGCCGGCACCATGAATCAGCTCGATCCCGGCGACATCGCCGAAGCGCTGAACGCGGCCACCGCGATCGGCGATGATCGCCTGCAGAAGCAGACGCAGGGGCATGTGGTGCCGGAGTCATTCACGCATGGTTCATCCGCGCAGCGCGTGAGCTGGTTCAAACGCGGCATGGACACGGGCCGTCCGCAGGACTGCGATACCTCCGCCGAATGACGCAGCGTGCGCTGCCGAACAAACAGGGGACGCCTATTCCAGCAGACTCCCCGTCACGCGCAACGGCGACGGTTGCATGGCCGGTCGGCTCAATGATGAGCGGACGGGTGAACCCCTAGTCGGCTGGAGAGCACATCATGAGATCCATTTCCGCCCTTGCGGCGGCATTGCTGCTGGCTTTCGCCGTGGTTGGACTATCGGCCTGCGAGAAGAAAGGTCCGGGAGAGCGAACCGGCGAAGCGATCGACGACGCGGCGAGGAAGGCGGGCGACGCCGTGAAGGACGCCGGCGACAAGATCAAGGACGCCACCAAGTAAGCGACCGCCGGAACTCACTCCCACTCGATCGTTGCCGGCGGCTTGGAGGAGATGTCGTAAGTCACGCGGTTGATGCCGCGCACTTCGTTGATGATGCGGCTGGAGACCTTCGCCAGCAGCTCGTGCGGCAGCGGGGCCCAGTCCGCGGTCAT
>DASTTC010000551.1:0-2680 GCA_035760345.1 Burkholderiales bacterium
TGTTGGCTTCCCAGTCCTTCTGCGGCGCGAGGCGGATGCGCGCGCCGTTGGCGCCGCCGCGCTTGTCGCCGCCACGGAAGGTGGCGGCCGAAGCCCAGGCGGTGGACACCAGTTGCGCGATGGACAGGCCGGACGCAGCGATCCTGGCCTTCAGCTCGGCGATGTCCGCCGCGCGCGGGGCCGGCAGCGTCGCCTTCGGCAGCGGGTCCTGCCAATCCAGGTCTTCCTTCGGCACTTCCGGGCCCAGATAGCGGGCCTTGGGTCCCATGTCGCGGTGCGTCAGCTTGAACCAGGCGCGCGCGAACGCGTCGGCGAAGGCCTGCGGGTCCTCGAAGAACCGGCGCGAGATCTTGCCGTATTCCGGATCGAAGCGCAGCGTCAGGTCGGTGGTCAGCATGGTGGGCTTGTTGAGCTTGCCCGGAATGTGCGCGTCGGGAATGATGTCCGGCGCGTTCTTGGCCACCCATTGCTTGGCGCCGGCGGGTGACCTGGTCAGTTCCCATTCGAACTTGAACAGGTTGTCGAAGAAGTTGTTGCTCCACAGCGCCGGAGTCTTGGTCCAGGTGACTTCGAGGCCGCTCGACACCGTGTCGGCGCCGTGCCTCGTGCCGTAGTCGCTCATCCAGCCCAGGCCCTGCGCTTCCAGCGGCGCGCCTTCCGGATCCAGGCCCTTGTGCGATTCCGGGGCGGCGCCATGGCACTTGCCGAAGGTGTGGCCGCCGGCAATGAGCGCGACGGTCTCCTCGTCGTTCATCGCCATGCGGCTGAACGTGGCACGGATGTCCTTGGCGGCGGCGAGGAAATCGCCGCTTTTGTCCGGACCCTCAGGGTTCACGTAGATCAGGCCCATGTGGGTGGCGCCGAACGGCCCCAGGTCCCGGTCGCCGCTGAAGCGCTTGTCCACGCCCAGCCACGCGATCTCCTCGCCCCAGTTCACGTCCTCGTCCGGCTCCCACACGTCCGCGCGGCCGCCGCCGAAACCGAAGGTCCTGAAGCCCATCGATTCGAGCGCCACGTTGCCGGCGAGGATCATCAGGTCGGCCCAGGAGATCTTCCTGCCGTACTGCTGCTTGATCGGCCACAGGAGCCGGCGCGCCTTGTCGAGGTTGACGTTGTCGGGCCAGCTGCCCAGGGGCGCGAAGCGCTGCTGGCCGCGGCCGCCGCCGCCGCGGCCGTCGGTGACGCGATAGGTCCCCGCGCTGTGCCAGGCCATGCGGATGAAGAACGGCCCGTAGTGGCCGAAGTCCGCCGGCCACCAGTCCTGCGAGTCGGTCATCAGCTTGACCAGGTCCTTCTTCAGCGCCTTGTAGTCGAGGCTCTTGAATTCCTTCGCGTAGTCGAAGCCCCGGCCCATCGGGTCGGATTTCGCGGAATGCTGGTGCAGCAGGTCGAGGCGCAGCTGCTTCGGCCACCAGTCGCGGTTGGTCCGGCCGATGCCGGCGATATGGGTGAACGGGCACTTGCCCGCGCTGTCGTCTTTCGCCTTCATGTCCATGGGTCCCTCCGATCGTCTGAAGCTCCCATTGCACTCCCAAAGGCGCGCGGCGTGAAATTGATTGTGGCGATACGCCGCATTGGGCCTGCCTATGCGGCATGGGCGTTTGACTTAGGTCAAAGGGCCGTTTGCCACCTTGCCTAGCATGGGCTCCGCCAAGCTTCCGGGGAGCGCGCGCGCATGGCCAACAGCGAAACGACGTACAACTACAAGGTGGTCTGCTTCCTGCAGCGCGGCTCGCGGGAGATCAACGAATGAGAACGCTGGCCCTGGCCCTTTGCCTTGTCGGACTGCCGGCAGTTGCGCAGGACGCGGGGCGCGGCAAGCTGCTGTACGAAACGCACTGCGGCGGCTGCCACTACGAGCGCGTGCACCAGCGCGACCGGGCGAAGTCGTCCGTCAAGTCGTTGTCCGACCTGCGCGACGAGGTGGCGCGGCGCGCGGGGCAGACCGGGCGGCCGTTCACGCTGGAAGACCTCGAGGACGTCGCCGAGTATCTCAACCGGTCGCACTACAAGTTGACGAAATAGCGCCGGCGCCTACAGCCAGGTCATCAGCCCCGTCTCGAACGGGTGCGCGAGCAACGCGTGCTCGGGAAAGGCGCGCAGGCGGTATTCGACGCGTCCGCTCAGCTCGGGCGCGAAATCGAGCGCGTAGAGATGCTCGCCGCTCTCCGGCAGGGGCCGCTCGGCTGCCAGGCGCATGCGCACCGCCGGCGCGGACGCGCCCGGGCGTGCCAGCACCAGTTCCACCGCCACGCAGTCGGGCGCGAGGCCGTTCAGTTTCGCCGCCACCGCGACGCGCAAGCGCTCGCCATGCGCGATGCGCGCCGGCGTCTCGTCGGCGCGGCGCAGCGCGACCCCGGCCCAGGCCGCGCGCACGCTCGCATGCCACGCGGCGAGCGCCCGCGCGCCGGCATGGCCGTCGGCGGCGAGTCGCGCGCCCCTGTGCGCCGCGGGCAGGTACAGGCGCTCGACGTACTCCTCGAGCATGCGCATCGAGTTGAAGCGCGGCGCGACGCTCGCCATCGACGCCTTCGCCATTGCCACCCAGCCGGGCGAGTAACCGGCGTCGTTGCGCGCGTAATACAGCGGCACCACGTGGTCCTGCAGCAGTTCGTACAGGGTGCGCGCGTCCTCGGCATCGCGGCGCGCCGCATCGAGCGCGCCCGAGGCGGGCTTGATC
>DASTTC010000552.1:0-6847 GCA_035760345.1 Burkholderiales bacterium
GAGTACGGCGGCAGCCGCGCTGCGCGCGAGCGCGGGCTGGAGCCGCAAGCGAAGCCGGTGCAGCCGATGAATGCGAGCCGGCAGGTGAACGAAGTCGATTGCAGCCAGCCGATCCAGGATTGGTCGGCGAACCTGAAGTGCCGCTAGCGTGGCGGTCGACGAAAAACTCCTGAGCCGCGTACGCACTGCGCTGCGCGCGCGGCGCGGCGTCGCGGAGCAACGCATGTTCGGCGGCGTGGCGTTCATGCTGCGCGGTCACATGTGCTGCGGCATCCTCGGCGCGACGCTGATGGTGCGGCTTGATCCGGAGCAGGCGCAGGCGCTGCTCGCGCCGCCGAACGTTCGCCCGATGGATTTCACCGGCCGCCCGATGCGCGGGTTCCTCTATGTGGATGGACCGGCGATCCGGACGGCGGGTTCGTTGAAGAAGTGGGCGGATCGCGCTGTTGCGCATGCGGCGGCGCTGCCGGCGAAGCGCAGGAAGTAAGCGGGCATTGCCGGTCGCTGAATTGCTATCGCGTTCTGCGATAGGTTTGATGAATCAGTCGGTTGTGCCGCTGCGTGCGGCGTATCTCATGCTCTTGGTATGCCATGCGTTGGCGATGGCGTTGATAAGACAGGGAATCGCGTGTGTCGGGGAAATGGCGAGGCTATGATAGGCCGCAATTTTGCTGACTATTGAGCGTTGGGCGACAGGTTAGCCATGGTGATTTCTTTCGGCGCTGGTCGAGTACTTGCGAGATGGACTGAAACGGAAACCAGACCATACGCAAAGCCGCGTGCGCATTTCGCAATGACGGCGCTGTACATGCTATTGGCTACGCCGACCGCGTGCACAGCGCAGACCCCGGCGCAGGGCGGCAAGGCGGCGGCCGATCTACACTTTGGTGAGGCTATTTCAATCGCGGGGAATGCAGCGCTCGTGGGGTCTCCGTATGGTGCAGACGGGCAAAGCGCTGGTCTGGCATACGTTTTCAACCGAACATCAGATGGCTGGAACCAGACCGCCACGCTTTTGGCGCTAGGAGGAAAGGGCGGGAATAGATTTGGCAGTGCCTTGGCGGTTGCCGACGGCATAGCGTTAGTCGGCGCTTCGGGAACTGACGGCGTTGCACCGCTGTCTGGAAGCGCCTTCGTTTTCGAGCGTGGTCCGACCGTGTGGCGTCAAGTTACAGCTCTGGTCAACCCCGATGCCAGAGAGCGGCATCTCTTCGGTTACTCGGTCGCGCTCGACGCAAACACTGCGGTGGTCGGAGCGCCAGGAGTGAACATGAAGCTCTGGAGCGACACTTCCAAGACTATTCCCGCCTGGTCAGGAGCCGTCTATATCTGGTCGAAAGACGAGTCTGGTTGGCGATACCAAGGAAGGATCACCCCGGATTCCCTCGATTCGACTTCAAACTCATCAACGCAGCCAGGTCCTTACCACCTGTTCGAGAGCTTTGGACGAGCGGTCGCCCTGCACAACGACATCCTTGTCGTGAGCGCCCACAACGAGACTACCGCTCCCGGTAAGGTTTACGTGTTTAGACGACGCAACAATTCCTGGAAGCAAGAGGTCGAGTTGCAACAGCAGCGAGAGTCTTTTGGTATCGCGGTAGCTGCTGCCGCGAGGACAATTGCCATCGCGTCGTCGGGACTCGTGTTCGTTTACACCGACACCGGCGGCAGCTGGAAACTCGACGCCATGATTGAACCCCGCGTCGCCGGCGAGGTTTCAGGCTTTCAGTACGGCGGTCCGCTGTCGCTCGACGGGAACCGCATGGTGGTTGGCGCCATTCGCTATAGGAAACGGAAAGGCGCAGTGCACCTGTTTGAGCGCGTCGGATCAAACTGGAACCAAGTGGCGACCATTACCGGTGATGACACAAGCTCCGATAGCCTGTCCGGCAATCGTGTAGGTGATCTGTTCGGCGGCAGTGTCTCCATTCAGGGTGACACCATTCTCGCCGGCGCCAGCTATCATGACTCCGAAGGACCGAATTTCGGAGCAGCATATGTATTCGAGAGGGAAAGATCCCGGTGGATACAAAAGTACAAGCTGGTTGCTCCGCCGCCGACACAGCCTCGCGGAAATATCAAGGCGCAATAGGCCGGTACGTCGCCCAACCGGTCATTGCAGCGGACCCGCCGTGGCGGGCCGCTGAATTCCGACGTTAGAGTGCACCGTAGGAACTAGCCATGCGGCAACGCGCGAATCGGCAGGTCAGACTGAAATCGAGGCCGTCAGGCATTCCCGAACCGGAGCACTTCGAAATCGTCGAAGCATCTGTGCCCGACCTTTCGGATGGCCAGGTTCTAGTGCGCAACATCTACCTGTCGGTTGACCCGGCGATGCGCGGCTGGGTAGGTGCAGTCGCCAACTATTCTGAGCCCGTAGCGCTTGGCGCAGTAATGCGCTCGCTTGCCGTTGGGCGCGTCGAAGAGTCGCGACATGACGACTTCCATCCGGGCGACTACGTCACGGGAATGTTCGGCTGGCAGGACTACGCCGCAGTGGATGGCAAGGCGATCCAGCGCAAGGTCATCGCGACAGGCTTGCCGATCTCAACGTCCCTTGGTGTCCTCGGCGTCAACGGCTTGACGGCTTATTTCGCTTTGCTCGACATTGGTCGGCCCAAGCCTGGGGAGACCGTGGTCGTATCCACCGCAGCGGGGGCGGTAGGATCGTGCGTCGGTCAAATCGCCAGGATCAAGGGCTGCCGTAGCGTCGGCATCGCCGGTGGGCCGGATAAAGTGCGCATCTGTCGCGAGGAGTTCCGTTGCGACTCTGCCGTGGACTACAAGGCCGACGATTTCGAGTCAGCACTCGATGCTGCCTGCCCCAGGGGCGTCGATGTCTACTTCGACAACACGGCCGGCCCAGTCAGCGATTCCGTCCTGCGCCGTCTCAATGTTGGTGCCCGAGTGGTCATCTGCGGCACGGCGTCCATTGCCAGTTGGGACCCGATACCCCAGGGACCACGGGTCGAGCGGCATCTTCTCGTTAAGCGTGCGCGAATGCAGGGCTTTCTGATCTTTGACTATGCCCAACGCTTTCCCGAGGCAATGCTGGAGCTCGAGAGCTGGGTGCGTTCCGGACAGATCCGCTATCGAGAGGACATTCTTGAGGGAATCGAGCAAGCACCCGGCTCGATCGCGGGGCTCTATCGTGGCGAGAATCTGGGTAAGCGTTTGATTCGGATTGCTTCCGAGAGGTAAGCCGACTCCAATGCACTCCCCCAAATCCGTCGCCGACATCGGCTCCTTCATCACCATGATCTCCGCCGCCTGCGATGACCCAACGGTGAGCAAGCGCCTGAAGCAGCTCCTCGAAATGCCGGACCAGAAGCGCCAGGGCCTGGTGCACGCTTGGGTGACCAACCTCCTCGTCGCGCAAGCGCCGCGCGATTTCGTGCAGGCGATCGCCTGCCTGATGGACGACCGGATCGCCGAGAAGGCCTACGAGGTGATCTTCAAGTGCAGGCGCGGGGAGCGCCTCTGACGGTGTACTGAGCCGCGGTGATGCAAGGCCGCACTCGGCGCCTCGGCCTGATGCTCCTCTATCCGATCGCCATCATGCGCTAGCTGCGCTGGGCACCCGGGTGCCCGTTCTCCACGACAAACGTCGCCAGCGTACTGCACGGCGCGTCGCGCTCTTTCACGCTTTCCATGCCGCGCAGTTCCACGCGCATCACCTTTTCGGTGACTTCCACGCGCGTGTAGCCGCGATAGCGGCTCTCGACCAGCTTCATGTGCGGGTTGTCGGGGAGATACTTCTCCAGCCGCTCCTGCGGCCAGCCCTGCGAGCTGATCGAGGTGCCGACGAACTCGCTCGCCACCACGCTCGAGCGCGGATCGTCGAAGTCGGCCTTGAGATCGGCAACGTTGAAATGGTGCACGTCGCCGCCCAGCACCACCGGATTGGCGATCTTGCGTTCAGCCAGGAAATCGAGCAGGCGCTTGCGTGCCGCCGGATAGCCGTCCCAGCCGTCGGTCCACGCGCGACGCCCGGGTCCGGGCTTCTGGTCGAACTGCGCCATGCGCGTTTGCTGCGCGAGGAAGTTCCAGCGCGCGCCCGAACCGGCCAGCGCGCCTTCCAGCCAGCGCTCCTGCGCGGGGCCGAGGATCGAGCGCTGCGGGTTGAACATGTGCTCGCACTTTTCCACGTCCACGGTGTTGGAGCCGCCGCGCCCGCGCCGCGCGCAGGATTGCCAAGTGCGGTATTGACGGTCGTCCAGCAGATAAAAACGTCCGAGCGAACCCCAGCCGAGTTGCGCATACAGGCGCATGTCCGGACCCGCGGGCTGCATGCGCTCGGGCAGCGGCATGTGCTCGTAGAAGGCGCGGTAGGCCGCCGCGCGCCGCAGCAGGAACGCCTCCTGCGGCATGCCGTCCTCGGGCCGGTTGTCGGCGTAGTCGTTGTCTACCTCGTGGTCATCCCAGGTGACGATCCACGGGCAGGCGGCGTGCGCGGCCTGCAGGTCGGGATCGGACTTGTACAGCGCGTAGCGCGCGCGGTAATCCGCGAGCGTGTACGGCTCGCCGGCGCTGTGCTTGCGCACATGATCCTTGCCCCAGGACGATTCGTAGATGTAGTCGCCGAGAAACGCCAGGACGTCCGGAGAATCCGCCGCGATCTGCCGGTAAGCGGAGAAATAGCCCTGCTCGTACTGCTGGCAGGAGGCGAAAGCGAAACGCAGGCTGTCGACCGCCGCGTCCGCCCGCGGCGCGGTGCGCGTGCGCCCGATGGGGCTCACCGCATCGCCCGCCATGAAGCGGTACCAGTACCAGCGGCCCGGCTCGAGGCCCTGCGGTTCGATGCGCACCGAGTGCGCCCACTGCGGATCGGCGTAGGTGCTGCCGGCGGCGACGATCTTGCTCATCGAGCGGGTCGAGGAAATCTCCCAGCGCACGGGCACCGCCACCGGGTCCACGCCGACCAGCCGCGTCCACAGCACCATGCCGCCCGGATGCGGGTAACCCGAGGCCACCCCGAGCGCGAACGGGTCGGCGGCAAAGCGCGGCTGCGCGCAAGCCGGCAGCGCCGGCGAAACAGTGGCCGCGGCGAGGGCCCGCAGGAACGTTCTGCGATCTGTCATACCGATAGAATAGCGGCTCAACGTTACGGAGACAGCGATGATTCATTTCGTCGTGCACGAAGAAGGCGACGGCGTCGGCGTGGTCGTCGTCGAGGGCGTGAAGAAGGGCCAGGAACTGAACGGCTGGATCATGGAAGACGACAAGGACGTGAAGATCGTCGCGCAGAGCGACATCCCGATCGGCCACAAGCTCGCGCTGAAGGACTACCAGGCCGGCGACACCGTGATCAAGTACGGCGTGGACATCGGCAAGGTGGTGGCGCCGATCAGGAAGGGCGAGCACACGCACATCCAGAACCTCAAGACCAAACGGTGGTGAGCATGGATCTGTCCAAAGCGACTTTCTGGGGTTACAAGCGCGAGAACAGCCGCGTCGGCGTGCGTAACCACGTCCTCATCCTGCCGGTGGACGATCTTTCCAACGCCGCCGCCGAGGCGGTTGCGAACAACATCAAGGGCACCCTCGCCATCCCGCATCCCTATGGGCGGCTGCAATTCGGCGCGGACCTCGACCTGCACTTCAGGACCCTCATCGGCACCGGCTGCAATCCGAACGTCGCCGCGGTGGTGGTGATCTGCATCGAGGACGGCTGGGCGAAGAAGGTGGCCGATGGCATCGCCGCAACCGGCAAGCCCGTGTCGTACTTCGGCATCGAGCAGCACGGCGACCACGACACCATCGTTCGCGCCTCGAAGCAGGCGAAGGAGTACGTGCAGTGGGCCAGCGAATTACGCCGCGAGGAGCGCCCGCTGAAGGACCTGTGGGTGTCCACCAAGTGCGGCGAATCGGACACCACCTCGGGCTGCGGCGCGAACCCCACCGTGGGCAACGCTTTCGACAAGCTGTATCCGCACAAGGTGACGCTGTGCTTCGGCGAGACCACCGAGCTCACCGGCGGCGAGCACCTGGTGGCCGCGCGCTGCCGCAACGACGAGGTGAGGAAGAAGTTCCAGTTCATGTTCGACCGCTACCAGGCGATCATCGACAAGCACAAGACCAGCGACCTCTCGGACTCGCAGCCCACCAAGGGCAACATCGAGGGCGGCCTCACCACTATCGAGGAAAAGGCGCTGGGCAACATCCAGAAGATCGGCAGGAAGTGCGTGGTGGACGGCGTGCTCGACAAGGCGGAGGTGCCGACCGGCCCCGGGCTGTGGTTCATGGATTCCTCCTCGGCGGCGGCCGAGATGCTGACGCTGCTCGGCGCGGCCGGCTTCGCGGTGCACCTGTTCCCCACCGGCCAGGGCAACGTCATCGGCAACCCGATCCTGCCGGTGATCAAGCTGTCGGCCAACCCGCGCACCGTGCGCACCATGGGCGAGCACATCGACGTGGACGTGTCGGGGCTGCTGCGCAAGGAAATGAACCCGGACCAGGCCGGCGACGCGCTGCTCGAGTGCATGTTCCGTACCGCCAACGGCCGGCTCACCGCGGCGGAAGCGCTCGGGCATCGCGAGTTCGTCCTGACACGCCTTTACGAAAGCGCATGACGCTTTCGTCGTCACGTTACGAATCGGCGTAGAGGAATGCGCGGCGCCGATATCCTGGCGCGCACGCTCGCGCTCGCGGGCGTGAAGCACCTGTTTTCGCTTTCCGGCAATCACATCATGCCGGTGTACGACGCCGCGCTCGACGCGCAGCTCGACATCGTGCACGTGCGCCACGAGGCGGCCGCCGTGCACATGGCGGATGCCTGGGGCCGGCTCACGGGCGAGCCGGGCGTGGCGCTGCTCACCGGCGGTCCCGGCCACGCCAACGGCGTGAG